>NZ_JAAKUJ010000002.1:0-288551 GCF_049175075.1 Aeromonas sp. 600774 | reverse complement strand
CCAACCAACCAACCAACCAACCAACCAACCAACCAACCAACCAACCAACCAACCAACCAACCAACCAACCAACCAACCAACTCGTCCCAGCCAATCCGCTATCGATATCCCAACCTGTGACTCTGTATTGATGGGCCACCTGTGATAACAAGAGCACGTCCCATCACCTCCTCCCCCTACCCGCAACGCAATTACCCTGACGGGCAGATGCGAGCAGTGAACCCCATCTACAGAGCTAAAGGAGTGATAAACAGAATAAGCGGAGCCTCGCTAACGCAATGCAGCAGAACTGCGACTGGCATACGTACAGGGCCAACCGACTGGCAGAGACAGAGCAATGATAATTCGCAGAGAAAGCGGGAAAGATTGTCAGTGAAGAGAGTTGTTGCGCCGATTGCTCAACCGACACATCAGTAGTTGCCACGATGCAAAGATAAAAAAATGGCAGCCATCAGGCTGCCATCGGGAGAGCACGATTCAGCGATCAGAGGGTCGCAGCGACTTCATCGGAGATGGAGCCGTTGTGATACACCTCTTGCACGTCGTCCAGATCTTCCAGCATGTCGATCAGACGCATCAGCTTGGGTGCAGTCTCTGCATCCAGCTCCGCTTCGGTGGAGGGGATCATGGTCACTTCGGCGCTCTGGGCCTTGAAGCCGGCAGCTTCCAGACCGTCCAGCACGGTACCGAAGTCGTTCGGGGTGGTGTACACCTCGATAGTGCCATCCTCTTCGGTGACCACGTCATCGGCGCCCGCTTCGAGCGCGGCATCCATCAGGGCATCTTCGTCTACGCCCACGAAGGTCAGCAGACCTTTCTTGCTGAACAGATAGGCGACGGAGCCGTCGGTACCCAGGTTGCCACCGCACTTGCTGAAGGCGTGGCGCACTTCGGCTACGGTACGGTTACGGTTATCGGTCAGGCACTCTACCATCACGGCAGAGCCAGCCGGGCCGTAACCTTCGTATACGATGGTCTCGAGCTGTTCGCCATCGCCACCACCGGCGCCACGCTGAATGGCACGGTTGATGGTGTCGCGGGTCATGTTGTTGGTCAGGGCGGCAGTCACCGCAGCACGCAGACGCGGGTTGTTGGCCGGATCGGCATCACCCAGACGCGCGGAGGTAGTGATTTCGCGGATCAGTTTGGTGAAGATCTTGCCACGCTTGGCGTCCTGAGCGGCCTTGCGGTGTTTGATATTGGCCCATTTACTGTGACCTGCCATAGAGACTCTCCGTTATTTTTTAAATGTCAGTAACACTGATCATGACTAACCCAAGGGAAACACAGAGGCCGCACGGCGGCGGCCTCCGGTGCCGGTATCGGCTTACTCGTCGCCCTTGACGGTGGTTGCAATCGCCAGCTCACCCAGTTGGGCGGCATTGGCAAGGCTGGGGGCGTCTGTCATCAGACAGGCAGCCGCGGTCGTTTTCGGGAAGGCGATGACGTCCCGAATGTTTTCGGTGCCGGTCAGCAGCATGCTGAGACGGTCCAGACCGAAGGCCAGACCGGCGTGCGGCGGGGTACCGTACTTCAGCGCATCCAGCAGGAAGCCGAATTTCAGGCGCTGCTCGGCCGGGGTGATACCCAGGATATCGAACACGGTGGATTGCATCTCGCTGTTGTGGATACGGACAGAACCGCCACCCACTTCGTAGCCGTTGATCACCATGTCGTAGGCGTTGGCGTAAGCACCCACAGGGTTGGCTTTCAGCTCGGCCGGGCTCATGTTGCTCGGCGCGGTGAACGGGTGGTGCATGGCGGCCAGACCACCTTCACCATCTTCCTCGAACATCGGGAAGTCGATGACCCACAGCGGTTTCCAGCTGTTCTCCAGCAGGCCCAGATCGCGACCCACTTTCAGACGCAGGGCGCCCATGGCATCGCAGACCACTTTCTTGCTGTCAGCGCCAAAGAAGATGATGTCGCCGTCGGCAGCGCCGGTACGGGCCAGGATCTCGCGCACGATGGCGTCAGAGAGGAACTTGGCAACCGGAGACTGCACGCCTTCGATACCATTGGCCGCTTCGTTGACCTTCATCCAGGCCAGGCCCTTGGCACCGTAGATGCCGACAAACTTGGTGTATTCGTCGATCTGCTTGCGAGAGAGCTCGGCACCGCCCGGCACTTTCAGGGCAGCCACACGGCCTTTCGGATCGTTGGCGGGGCCCGCGAACACGGCGAACTCGACAGCAGTCAGCAGATCAGCCACATCAACCAGCTCCATTGGCAGACGCAGGTCCGGCTTGTCGGAGCCGTAGCGACGCATGGCTTCGTCGAAGGTCATGATCGGGAAGTCGCCCAGATCCACGTTCAGGATATGCAGCCACAGTTTGCGGATCATCTCTTCCATCACTTCACGCACTTGCGGTGCGGTCATGAAGGAGGTCTCCACGTCGATCTGGGTGAATTCCGGCTGGCGGTCGGCACGCAGGTCTTCGTCACGGAAGCACTTGACGATCTGGTAGTAGCGATCGAAGCCGGACATCATCAGCAACTGCTTGAACAGCTGGGGGGATTGCGGCAGCGCGTAGAACTTGCCCTTGTGCACGCGGCTCGGCACCAGATAGTCACGGGCACCTTCCGGGGTGGCCTTGGTCAGCATCGGGGTCTCGATATCGAGGAAGCCGTGCTCGTCCATGAAGCGGCGTACGAAGGCGCTGGCCTTGGCACGGGTCTTCAGGTACTTGGCCATCTCGGGACGACGCAGATCCAGGTAGCGATACTTGAGGCTGATCTCTTCGCTGTTGACCTGATTGAAGTCCAGCGGCAGCGGCTCGGCACGGTTGATGATGTTAAGTTCGTGGGCGAACACTTCGATGGCGCCAGTGGCCATGTCGCTGTTGCGCTGGGACTCGGGACGGGTGCGCACCACGCCGGTCACCTGGATGCAGAACTCGCCGCGCAGCTCGGAGGCCAGGGCGAACGCCTCCGGCTTGTCCGGATCGAAGAACACCTGAACGATCCCTTCCCGGTCGCGCATATCGATAAAGATCAGACCGCCGAGATCACGACGACGATGAACCCAACCGCACAATGTAATGGTCTGCCCTGCATGGGCCTCATTGACCTGTCCGCAATAGATAGAGCGCATGGACTTCTTCCTTCGAAATTGTAGAGAGACGGTTAACCTTGGGCCGCCGGGCACGACTGGCAAGCACCGTCTGTCTCACAGCTGGCCAGATTCTTTTTCTTACCCGGTTTGAAATCAGTCTCGTACCATCCGGTTCCCTTGAGCCGGAAGCCTGCCGCCGATATCAGCTTGACCAGATTCGGCTTGCTACAGGCCGGACAGTCGGTCAGGGGGGCATCGGAAAGCTTTTGCAGTTTTGCCAATTCATGGCCACAGACGTCGCAACGATATTCGTAGATAGGCATGGGTCACAAGAAATTGAAAAACAAAAGGGCTGGCATTATAGAGGAAAACCCCCTTTTGGGTAAAATGGCCAGCAGCCTCCTTTCGCCAGTTTTTTGCACTCGATGGCAAAAAGCGGGCAAAAAATCGGCACGAATGCACCAAGAGCGAAGAGAATAGCCATCATGAGCCTCTATTTGGGCCTGCCACAGTGGTCCCACCCCAGCTGGCCCGGCCAGTTGCTGGGCCTTGGCGCCAAGCCTGCCGAACACCTTGCCCACTACGCCACCGTGTTCAATTCGGTGGAGGGCAACACCACCTTCTACGCCCTGCCGACACCGGACATAGTTCAGCGCTGGGCCGATGCGGTGCCCGATCACTTTCGTTTCAACTTCAAGTTTCCGCAAACCATCAGCCACCAGAGCGATTTGGTGAGCACAGACAAACAGGTTGCCGACTTTATTCGCCTGCTTGCCCCGCTGCACGACAAGCTGGGGCTGCTCACCCTGCAGTTGCCCGCCCGTTTCGGGCCACAGGGGCTGGCCAGACTGGCGGCCTTTATCGAGCGGCTGCCACGGGCGTTTCGCTACGCCCTCGAAGTGCGTCATCCCGACTTCTTCGCCAAGGGGGAGGCCGAGCGGGCCTTGAACCGGCTGCTGATGGAACAGGGAGTGAACCGGGTGATGCTCGACAGCCGGCCACTCTTCTCGGTGCCAGCAACCACGCCATCCCTTGTCGATGCCCAGGGCAAGAAGCCACGCCTGCCGGTACATCTGCTGGCCACCGCCAACGCTCCCATGGTGCGCTTTATCGGCCTGCCGGATCCGGCGGCCAATCACCCCTTCCTGCCCAGCTGGCTCCCCCACTGGCGCCAGTGGCTTTCCGAAGGCAAGGATCTTTACCTCTACATCCACACGGCCGACAACACCCAAGCCCCCGAGCTGGCCCGTCAGGTGAGTCGTCTGCTGGGGCAGGAGATGGCCCCCTGGCGGGGTGAAAACGATCGCGCACGGCAGGGAGTGCTGCGCTTTTAACCAGTGGCACAAGCAACCCTCGCAGCCCCCCGAAAACGCAGTAAAAAAAGGGCGATTTTTGTGGTTTGGCAGGGCCCGGCGTCAAGACAAATGGCCGTCAATCCTCTACACTAGCGCCCCATGCAAGGAGCCCTGTCACCGTTACTGTTAATCAGTGGTAACAAATGACTCGGCTCTGGATAAGGGTCCGGAGATGACCCCTACGAACAGGACCGGTCACCAGGAGCTCATGACCGACTACCCCGTTCGTAAACAGGTGATGAGCCACCCCCAGACGGGTGCCCCCCAACGATTCAATTGAACAAAGCAGTCGGCCGATATGCCGGCTGTCAGGTTGCGCCAGCATGCAGACCAAAGACCAAATTTTTGCCGCCCCGATCGCCCGATTGGGCGACTTTTGTTTTGACGAACAGGTCGTCGACGTATTTCCCGATATGATCCAGCGCTCGGTGCCGGGTTACAGCAACATCATCTCAGCCATCGGCATGATGGCCGCCCGCTACGCCCAACCCGAGAGCCGTCTCTATGATCTCGGCTGTTCGCTTGGCGCCGCCACCCAGGCGATGCGTCGCCATATCAGCCAGCCCGGCTGCCGCATTACCGCGGTGGACCTCTCCCACCCGATGATCGAGCGCGCCCGCGCCCACCTCTCCGGTTTCAAATCCGAGGTGCCGGTGGAGCTGGTGGAGGCGGATATCTGCGACATCGAGATTGAGAACGCTTCCGTGGTGGTGCTCAACTTCACCCTGCAGTTTGTCGAGCCCGAGAAACGGGCAGCCCTGATCCAGCGCATTCACGACGGTTTGCGCCCGGGCGGGATCCTGATCCTGAGCGAGAAGTTCCGTTTCGAGGATGAGCCGGTCAACGAGCTGCTCATCGATCTGCACCTCGACTTCAAGCGGGCCAATGGCTATAGCGAGCTGGAGATCAGCCAGAAACGCACTGCCCTTGAGAACGTGATGCGCACCGACAGCCTGGAGACCCACCGCGCCCGCCTGCGCGACGCCGGTTTCATCCATCAGGATCTCTGGTTCCAGTGCTTCAACTTCGGCTCCATGATTGCCATCAAATCCAGCGACGCCCAGCCATGATCGACTTTGCCAATTTCTATCAACTGATTGCCAAAAACCGGCTGAGCCACTGGCTGCATACCCTGCCCGCCCAGCTGCACGCCTGGCAACATGACAACCAGCATGGCGATCTGCCGCGCTGGAACCGCGCCCTCAACAAGCTACCGGTGGTCTCCCCCGGCAACATCGAGCTGAAAAGCCGGGTCGAGATAGGCTCGGCCGAGAGCCTGGGCGAAGGGGAGCGCAAGAAGGTCGAGAGCCTACTGCGCCACTTTATGCCCTGGCGCAAGGGGCCGTTCACCGTGCATGGCATCCACATCGATACCGAATGGCGCTCCGACTGGAAGTGGGATCGGGTGCTGCCCCATATCAGCCCGCTCGAAGGCCGTTACGTGCTGGATGTGGGTTGCGGCAGCGGCTACCACCTCTGGCGTATGGTGGGTGAAGGAGCCAAGCTGGCGGTCGGCATCGATCCGAGTCCGCTGTTTCTCTGCCAGTTCGAGGCCATTCGCCACTTCGCGGGCAATGATCAACGCGCCCACCTGTTGCCGCTCGGCATTCAGGAGCTGCCGGAGCTGCGCGCTTTTGACACCGTCTTCTCCATGGGGGTGCTCTATCACCGCAAATCTCCCATCGAGCACATCGAGCAGCTGCGCAATCAATTGAAAGATGATGGCGAACTGGTGCTGGAGACCCTGGTGATCGAGGGCGGGGTCAACGACGTGCTGATGCCCACCGACCGTTACGGCAAGATGCGCAACGTCTGGTTTATTCCCTCAAGCCGCGCCCTCAAGCTGTGGGTCGAGCGCTGCGGCTTCACCGACGTGCGGATAGTAGACGAGAATATGACCAGCACCGACGAACAGCGTCGTACCGACTGGATGATTAATGAATCCCTGAGTGACTATCTGGATCCAGACAATCCGGCACTCACGGTAGAAGGACACCCGGCGCCGAAACGTGCCGTACTGATTGCCCGCAAGGCCAAAGACTAGCCGGTGGCGCTTGTGGAAGTTACACTGACCCAATTCCAGGAAGCACAGTTAAATGAATGACATGAAAAGCAAATTAAAAGGAATGACCCTGCTCTCCCTGCTCAGTCTCGGCGGGTGTGTCAATATGGAAAAAACGCCTCAGGTTCCCGCTCTGACACTGGCCGAGCTTCGTAGCGAGCTGAGCCAGAGCGAGCAGCGCCTGCAAACATCCATGGAACAGCAACAGAAGCAGTATGTGCAGCAACAGCACCTGCTGGTTCAGCTCAACACAGATGTCACCAATATGAAAGAGTCCGTCAAGCAAGTAGACCACAAGCTCGCAGCTCTCCCCTCCGAGCCGCCCAAACCGATGGCGATCCCCACCGAGAAGTGCCCGGCCCCCAATCAGGGCCACACCATCGATGGCAAGCTGATGGTCGGTGAAGCGGAGTGGATCTGGGTTGATGCCGCCAACGACGCCTTCCAGGCCCGGGTCGATACCGGTGCGACCACCTCCTCCATCAGTGCGCAGGAGATCACCATTTTCGAGCGCAACGGCAAAAACTGGGTGCGCTTCTTCCTGAGCCATCAGGATGTGGACGACAAGATCCAGATCGAAGCGCCGCTGGTACGTCACGTGCGGGTGCGTCAGGCCTCTGCCGATGATCTGGACCGCCGTCCGGTGGTGCGTCTGGCCGTGCGCATTGGCGACATGACCGAGAAAGCCGAATTTACCCTGAAAGACCGCAGCGATATGACCTTCCCGGTGCTGCTGGGTCGCGAATTTTTGAAAGACATCGCCGTGGTTGATGTGGCCCGCGAATATATCCAACCCAAACCCAAGCTCAAGGATGTGAAATAATCCATGGTTTCCCGTAAGCCGTTCTATTTGCTGGTAGCCCTGCTGTACATTGTCGGCCTGGGGATGACGATCTATCACCATATCGCGTTGGATGTGCCGCTGACGCCCGGTGAAAAGCGCCAGATCTGGTCCATCGAAGCCAAACTGGAGTTCGAAGCTACCGGTGAGCCAGTGATCGCCTCCCTGGCTATCCCGGGCACCCAGCCCGGTTTCACCCTGATGAACGAGAACGCCGCCAGCCCCGGCTACGGCCTCTCCTTCGTCGAGAAGGATGGCGATGCCCGTGCCGAATGGTCGATCCGCAGTGCTACCGGCCGTCAGGAGCTCTACTATCGCGTCGACATGATGGCGGATGCCCACGCCAAGCCGGCCGCCAACCCGCAGCCGCCCGCTATCGAAAAGCAGATCGAGAGTGAGCCCTATGCCACTGCGATGAAGCAGATCCTGGAGCGCGCCCAGGAGCGCTCTGCTGACGGCTATACCCTGACCCGCGAGATCATCAAGGAGATCGAAAAGCAGGAGCAGAACGCCGAGCTACTGAAAAAGCACAAGAGCCGCGCCAACCTGATCGCCGAGTTGCTCAACAATGCTGATGTGCCGACCCGCGTAGTGCATGCCCTGAATCTGGAAGATGGTCGCCGTCGTCAGGAGCTGGTCGATTACCTGCAGGTGTTCAACAGCCCGACCGACTACAAGCTGTTCAACCCGCAAACCGGTGAACAGGGTCGTCCTGCCAACCTGCTGCTGTGGGAGTATAACTCCGGCGCCCTGCTGGATGTGACAGGTGGTCACAACTCCCGTGTCAGCTTCTCGATGATCGAGCAGGAGCAACCGGTCAGCGTGGCACTGGCCCAGAAGTTTGAAAAATCAGAGATGATGAACTTCTCCATCCATAGCCTGCCGCTGGAAGAGCAGACCTTGTTCAAGGGCTTGCTGCTGATCCCCATCGGTGTGCTGATGGTGGTGTTCTTGCGCGTCATCGTCGGCATCAAGACCTCGGGTACCTTTATGCCGGTGCTGATCGCGGTCGCCTTTATCCAGACCCAGCTGATCACCGGTCTGGTAGGTTTCCTGCTGATCGTCGGCACCGGTCTGGTGATCCGCTCCTACCTGTCGCGGCTCAACCTGCTGCTGGTCGCCCGAATATCGGCCATCATCATCATGGTGATCTCGATGATCGGTATCTTCTCCGCCTTTGCCTTCAAGCTGGGGCTGACCGACGGTATGAAGATCACCTTCTTCCCGATGATCATCCTCTCCTGGACTATCGAGCGGATGTCCATCCTGTGGGAAGAAGAGGGCCCGAAAGAG
The DNA here is from genome assembly GCF_049175075.1 of Aeromonas sp. 600774. Lineage (NCBI taxonomy): Bacteria > Pseudomonadati > Pseudomonadota > Gammaproteobacteria > Aeromonadales > Aeromonadaceae > Aeromonas > Aeromonas sp. 600774. The sequence continues at coordinate 279,945 of NZ_JAAKUJ010000002.1, read as the reverse complement.
GTATTCCGTCAGGGCGGTGGCTCCCTGCTGGTGGCCATCATCGCCTATCTGGCTATGGATAACGAATTGATCCGTCACCTCACATTCAACTTCCTCGGCCTGCAGCTGGTGCTGATGGCGACCGTGCTGTTGATGGGTAACTACACCGGCTACAAGCTGAGCGAACTCAAACGCTTCAAGCCGCTGGTGGACGAGATCAAGTCTGGCGCCACCCCGGGTAAGGACAAGTAACAGATGTGGTTCTGGGAAAAGTACACTACCCCGTGGAGCCTGTCGCAGGCAGGTATCCTCGGCATGAACAAGCGCAACCACTCCTATATCAGCCGCTACAATCCGCGCAGCCTCTATCCGCTGGTGGATGACAAGCTGCAAACCAAGCGTATCGCGCTGGATGCGGGCGTGACGGTGCCCGAGCTGATCGGCACCATCCGAGCCCAGCACGACGTGGGTCGTATCACCGAGCTGGTGAAGGATTGGCCTGGCTTCTGTATCAAGCCGGCTCGAGGCTCGGGCGGCAAGGGGATCCTGGTGATCCTGCGCCAGGAAGAGGGTCTCTTCTACAAGCCCAACGGCAGCGCCAGCAACGGCCAGGATCTGGAGCGCCATGTCTCCAACATTCTTGCTGGACTCTATTCGCTGGGGGGCAAGCCGGACGTAGCGCTGGTCGAAGGCCTCATCAACTTCGATGACGTGTTCGACGGCTACTCCTTTGAAGGGGTGCCCGATGCCCGGGTGATCATCTTCAAGGGGTTCCCGGTGATGGCGATGATGCGTCTCTCAACCTCTGCCTCCGACGGCAAGGCAAACCTGCACCAGGGCGCCGTGGGAGTGGGTCTGTGCCTACGTACTGGCCGCGCGCTGCGGGCGGTGCAGTTTGGCAATCCGTTGCGACACCATCCTGATACAGGTCTCGACCTCTATGAGCTCAAGGTGCCCCACTGGGATACTCTGCTCACCCTCGCTGCCTCCTGTTACGAGATGTCGGGTCTGGGCTATATCGGTACCGACATGGTGCTGGACAAGTTCCGCGGCCCCATGCTGCTGGAGCTCAACGCCCGCCCAGGTCTGGCCATTCAAATCGCCAACGGTCGTGGCCTGGTGCCCAACCTCAAGACCATCGAGAAGCTGGGCCAAGTGAAGATGAGTGTGGCGCAGCGGGTCAGCTTTGCCAAAGAACACTTCGGGATCTTTGAGGAATAATGCCTCTGCTTGTGAACTGAGCGCGCCGCCTATGGCGCGCTTTTTTATAGCTCTTATCTGTCTGTTGGCACATCCCGTTTCCAGCCCCAGGGTCAGCATCTCATCCCTAAACGACGAGTACGTCAGCTAACGGCAGCTTGGAACAGCGAGGGGCGAAGAGGAGAAGGGGCGAAAAGAGTGTGGCCAATATGTCAGGGGATAGATAAATCGCAGGTATAAAAAAACCGGCGCAAAGACGCCGGTTTTTCAAACAGAGTGCGACGGCCATTACAGGGCGTCAGCATTCTCTGACAGGTACTTGGCAACACCGTCCGGAGAGGCTTGCATACCTTTTTTGCCTTTTTCCCACTGAGCCGGGCACACTTCGCCGTGCTCTTCATGGAATTGCAGGGCATCGACCATGCGAAGCATCTCGTCGATGTTGCGGCCCAGCGGCAGATCGTTGACTACCTGATGACGAACGACACCATTCTTGTCGATCAGGAAGGAACCACGGAACGCCACACCGGCTTCCGGATGTTCAACGTCATAGGCCTTGCAGATTTCGTGCTTGACGTCGGCGATCAGCGGGTACTTGACCTGACCGATACCACCATCTTCAACCTTGGTGTTACGCCATGCGTTGTGGGAGAACTGGGAATCGATGGAAACACCGATCACTTCCACGCCACGTTTCTGGAACTCTTCATAGCGGTGATCAAAAGCAATAAGCTCGGACGGGCAGACGAAAGTGAAATCGAGCGGATAGAAGAAGACAACAGCAGCTTTGCCTTTGATGTGGGATGACAGGTTGAATGAATCAACAATTTCGCCATTACCCAGAACGGCTGCGGCGGTAAAATCGGGTGCGGGACGGCCTACCAATACCATATTCAATTCCTCTTTAAGTGAAGTGAACAATCCAGTCAGGATTGGGCTACCAAGAGCCTAGTCCGTCTAAATCAAGCGACAAACTATAGACCCGGTGGTAGATTAGTTAAATCAAATTAAATAGATAGCATTAATCGGGTTTTCCTATGCAACGTTGGCCCAGCCTCAAACAGCTGCAATATCTGGTCGCTCTCGACGAGCACAAAAACTTCAATCGTGCCGCCAAAGCCTGTCATGTCAGCCAGTCGACCCTGAGTACCGGGATCCAGACGCTGGAAGAGATGATGAACCTACAACTGGTGGAGCGAGATCACAAGAGCTTCATTATGACCCCGGTCGGCATGGAAATCGTCGAGCGAGCTCGCAATTTGCTCTCCGATGCGCGGGATCTGATGGAGCTAGGTCAACACCAGGGCGGTGTAATGCAGGGGACAGTGCGTCTGGGCTGTATTCCCACCATCGCCCCCTTCCTGCTCAGTAAGCTGCTGAAAGTGTGCAGCAAAACCTATCCTGACCTCGAATTGTTACTGCGGGAAGACACCACCAGCAATCTGCTCAAGCAGCTGGAACAAGGTCAACTCGATCTGCTGATCCTTGCCCTGCCCATCGAGATCGGTGGTTTTCACTGCAAGACCGTCGGTCAGGATCCGTTCCACATGGTAATGCCCGCCAGCATGGCGGCCGGTCTTCACACCCCGTTTGACTACAAGGAGCTGCCAAACCAGAGCATCTTCCTGCTGGAGCGGGAGCACTGCCTCACCGAGCACGCAGTGAGCGCTTGCCGTCTGCGGGACAAGAGCAAGATCAACCCGTTTGCCGCCACCAGCCTGCACACCTTGGTGCAGATGGTGGAAGCGGGTCTTGGCACCACCTTCCTGCCGCAAATGGCCATCGATGCCGGCATTCTTGCCAACTCCGATCTGGTGGCCATCCCGCTGCCGGGGGAAAAATCCTATCGCGAGATCGGCATGGTTTGGCGTCCCAGTACCACCCGGGTGCAAACCTTCTATAAGCTGGCAGAATTGCTTACCCCACTGATCAATCCCGCCCACTGACCCCGAATGCCAGCCGCAGGCTGGCGTTTTTCGCTCGCTTGCCGCATTTTCTCCTTTCGGGACTAGGTATCAAGCCAGCTCCCTGTTTAAGATGGAAAAGTTGTCACGCCACAGGCGGCCGTCACCACATTCTGTCCGGGGTGGCGGTTAACAGACGTCCCTATTGGTTGACCCCGTTGTGGAGAGCTCTCCGATGTACCGCAAGCTGCTGCTATCCCTGCTGACCCTGCTGCTGGCCGCCTGCTCCAGCACACCAGAGCCACCGCCGCCCCGCCAGCAGAGCAGTGCCTTTGACGGTTTCTACCAGCAGTGGCGTGGCGTCCCCTACCGGATGGGAGGCACCAACCGTGCCGGACTCGACTGCTCCGCATTCACCCAGCTCGCATACAATCAGGTGCTGGGGGTCAATTTGCCAAGAACCACCGAATCCCAGGCCAGTATCGGCAAACCGGTCGATCGCTACCGGCTGCAACACGGGGATCTGGTCTTCTTCAAAACCGGCTGGCAGCAGTACCATGTGGGGGTCTATACCGGTGCCGGCGAGTTTATCCACGCCTCCACGAGCAAGGGAGTAATCCGTTCGAGACTCGACAACGTCTACTGGAACAGCCGCTATTGGCAAGCACGTCGGGTAACCCAGTAAAGGGGTTCAAACACCTGTCCGTTATACTGCTGGACTCCGTCAATCCCTGTCGCCAGGTCGAGATAATCCCCTGCACTGAAAACTCAATTGGCCCCAAAACCTGCCTTTCATACCATTTTGTGGTAAGGTGGTGGCCACTTTTTAGCACTTTCGCGCTTTTCTCATACGCTATCTGTCCTGATTGACAATAAGCGAAGCGGCGAAAGTGGCTGTGACAACACTGCCGGACGAGTGGCCCACAGCAGCAATATCAAAGGCTAAATAGATAAGGAGATCGTGCAATGAAACAGTATCAAAACTGGCTGGGACAATACCTGATGAGTCGCCGTGACGGCGACCATGCCATGGCGTGCGAGATGGCGAGTTCCATCTGCGAGTTCTGGCAGCAACAGGGAGATGAAACCGAACTGGACAAGTGGCAACAGATTTACCAGAACCATCTGGAAAAGACCACCTGATCCCGACCGTCACCTTGCTGCCAGCCATCTGTTGGCAGCAAGGCCGCCCCCCTATTGCTTCGCGCATAGCCAGCTCCCGCATAACGCCCTTTTGCATCCCCCCTCGACCATTTCTTGAGTCCATGACACAGCTCATCCAGAACCAAGTGTCGAGCTCGTCGATGCAATCGGACACAACAGGGTTACCTACCCTGTTTCCCCGAGTTTCATCCAAACCAAGCGTGCCCTCACGGCGAGTTTTCTGTTGTGGGAACAAGGGGATGGAGCCGCTCCATTACAATCCGTGGCGACAATTTCCCCAAGTTGGTCAGTTTGTGCTAAAATGGCGCTCATTTTTTGACATCTCGCGTCATGTTCGCCGCCAGATTGCCCATCAGGCTCTCTGCCCGGGTCGTGACTTTGCACCATCATGCCTGAGGATGTTCCCCCCAAGATGAGCCGTCAGGCTCCCGTCAAGGTGGGCCCCCTCAAGGGCACATGAGATAAGGAGATCGGGTAATGAAACAATATCAAAGCTGGCTGGGAGATTATCTGATGAGTCGACGTGACGGAGATCACGCGATGGCTTCGGAACTTGCCAACACCATCTGCGCCTTCTGGAAGGCCCAGGGTGATGAAGCAGAAACCAGCAAATGGCAGCAACGCTATCAGCAACACGTAGAGCAGGCGCAATAAGCCCCTGCACTCTTTCGCGATAAAAAAACCGGCGCACATGGCGCCGGTTTTGCGTTTCTGGCAAGCAGCAGATTACATCTGGTCGATCATGTCCTGAGCAAACTGGGAGCAGGAACGCAGGGTGGCCCCTTCCATCAGACGCTCGAAGTCATAGGTGACGGTCTTGTTGCGGATCGCAGCTTCCATCCCCTTGATGATGAGATCGGCCGCTTCAACCCAGCCCATGTGGCGCAGCATCATCTCGGCGGAGAGGATCAGGGAGCCCGGGTTGACCTTGTCCTGACCGGCATATTTCGGTGCAGTACCGTGAGTTGCCTCGAACAGGGCCACGCCGTCGCCGATGTTGGCACCCGGTGCGATGCCGATACCGCCTACCTGAGCGGCCAGCGCGTCGGAGATGTAGTCACCGTTGAGGTTCATACAGGCGATGACGTCATACTCGGCCGGACGCAGCAGGATCTGCTGCAGGAAGGCATCGGCGATGACATCCTTGATGACGATAGTCTTGCCGGTTTTCGGGTTCTTGAAGGAGCACCAGGGGCCGCCGTCAATCAGCTGGGCACCGTACTCGTTCTGGGCCAGAGCATAACCCCAATCCTTGAAGGCACCTTCGGTGAACTTCATGATGTTGCCCTTGTGCACCAGAGTCACGGAGTCGCGATCATTGTCGATGGCATACTCGATGGCGGCGCGCACCAGACGCTCGGTACCGGCTTTGGACATCGGCTTGATGCCGATCCCGCAGGACTCCGGGAAGCGAATTTTCTTCACGCCCATCTCGTTTTGCAGGAAGGCGATCACCTTGTTCGCTTCGGCGCTGTCAGCCTTCCACTCGATACCGGCGTAGATGTCTTCGGCGTTTTCGCGGAAGATCACCATGTCGGTCAGATCAGGACGCTTCACCGGACTCGGGGTGCCATCGTAGTAACGTACCGGGCGCAGGCAGATGTAGAGATCCAGCTCCTGACGCAGGGCCACGTTGAGAGAGCGGATACCGCCGCCGACCGGCGTGGTCAGCGGGCCCTTGATGGCCACGCAGTATTCGCGAATGAAATCCAGGGTTTCGGCCGGCAGCCAGGCACCTTCACCATAAACATGAGTCGATTTCTCGCCGGTGTAGATCTCCATCCAGGCGATCTTGCGCTCGCCCTTGTAGGCTTTCTCGACCGCAGCATTCACCACATTCAACATGGCTGGGGTCACGTCAACACCGATGCCATCCCCTTCGATAAACGGAATGATCGGATGGTTGGGAACCTGCAGCTTGCCGTTAGCATCGACTGTGATTTTCTGGCCCTGGGTCGGGATAACTACTTTGCTTTCCATCGGCATCTCCTAACTTCCGTTTGTTATCAACTTGTTTGTTGCGCGCGGCCATCTTAGCCCATTCATTTTCATAATAAAACGACAAGAAAGCATGTCAGACCAAAGAGGTAGCCACCCGCCAGCGCGCCGTCACAACGCCTTGCCGACCCCGCCCCGTTATGCCTCCAGCTCGCTGGCCGTCGCCTGCGGCTGACTCAGGGAACGGTACTGGGAAGGGGTCAAGCCGGTCTTCTGTTTGAACACACGGCAGAAGTAGTTCACGTCGGTAAACCCGCAGCGATTGGCGACCTCTTCGAGACGGAAGCGATACTTTTTCAGCATGAACTTGGCCCGCTCCAGCCGCACCCAGCTGATGTAGTCCGCCAGCCGCATGTGCCCCTGCTGGCGGAACAGACGTGAGAGGTGGCTGGGGGAGAGATTGAAGCGGGCGGCGATGCATTCGCGACTGATGGGGCGGTGGAAATTTTCCTGAATGTAGATGCAGATGCCGTGAAAAAGATCGGAGCCACGAGGACGACCGCTCTCCGACTCCACCAGCAACTGCCGTGAGTAACTGAGCAGCGCCTGCAGCAGGTGATTGTCCATCGGTGCCCTTATCGGTTCCTGCGCCAAGGTGTTGAGGGAGAGCAGGATATGATCGAGCGCCCGTCCGGCACCGGCCTGAATACTGTGCTTCTGCACATCGAAGAAACCGGTGTCTCCCTTGTGCTTGCTCACCAGACTGAACCCTATCTGACGCTTGCCGAACAACAGGCTGAGCACGGAACAGTCATTGTCCCAATCCGGCTTGTTCCAGCCGTTGGGGGGAATGTACATCGCCTCTCGCGGCCCCATCTGTACTGACTGCACATCCCCTTCCGGGGACCAGATCTGGTTGAGATAGTGGCCGCTGAAGACCAGCTCGAGACGCGGAAAATTGACCTGATAACTGAAGCAGGGAGGCACCCCTTTGTCAGAGGCAAACAACACCTTCTCAAAGCCTCCCCCCTCACTTAGAAAGCCGTCCAACAGCTGGGTAAAGATGATACTCATGAATGATCCTGATCAAGATGCAGAGAGCAACCGATTGCGGTGCGCTGCCCCTGCCATGCTATAGTCCGCGCCAGACTGAAATTCCCAAAAAATCGTTCTGATACAAGGAGCCATCCATGAGCTACCCGCCGTTTTTCCTAATGTGCAACCCGATCCAGGATTATGTCTGGGGCAGTCGTGACTCCCTGACCACGCTGTTTGGCATCAAAAATCCCGAAGGCAAACCACAAGCTGAACTGTGGATGGGCGCTCACCCCAATGGCTGTTCCGAAGTGACCCTGGCAGGCGAGAGCGTGAAGCTATCCAGCCTGATTGACGCCAACCCCACCGCCATGTTGGGCGAAGCTACCCAGGCTCGTTTCGGCTCACTCCCCTTCCTGTTCAAGGTGCTCTGCGCCGAGCAAGCCCTCTCCATTCAGGTACACCCGAGCAAGGCACAGGCCGAAGCCGGTTTTGCCAAAGAAGAGGCCGCGGGCATCGATATCAAGGCGAGCAACCGCAACTACAAGGATCCGAACCACAAGCCGGAGCTGGTCTTTGCCCTCACCCGCTATCAGGCGATGAACGGCTTTCGCTCCATCCCGGCCATCCTGGCCCTGTTCGATCGCATGGCGCTGCCCGCACTGGTCGACCTGACCGCGGCGCTTCGCCAGTCACAGGATGAAGCTGGCCTGCAACACTTCTTCCACCAGTTGCTGATCCTCAGCGGTGATCGCAAGGACGAGGCGCTGGCTGGCCTGCTGGCCTATGCCGCCGCCCATCAGGATGAAGAGACTTTCGCCACCATCAGCAAGCTGGCCAACCAGTACCCGGGGGATGTGGGGCTCTTCTCGCCGTTGCTGCTCAACGTGGTGACACTTGAGCCGGGTCAGGCGATGTTCCTCGATGCCCAGACCCCCCACGCCTACATCCACGGCACTGGTCTGGAGATCATGGCCAACTCGGACAACGTGCTGCGTGCCGGTCTGACCCCCAAATACATGGATGTGCCGGAGCTGCTGGCCTGCACCCGCTGTGTCGCCAAACCGGACGACCAGATCCTGCTCACCCCTCGCATGGAAGGCACAGTACAGCACTTCGACGTGCCGGTACCGGACTTCACCTTCAGCGTATATGGCGCAGGCGAACATGCCCTCACCACCGGCAATGCCGAGATCCTGTTCGCCATCGATGGGCCCATCACCCTCATTGGCCAGGATGGCGAGCGTCTGACACTGACCATAGGGCAATCTGCATTTGTACCCGCCAGCACCGGCGATTATCGCGTGACGGCTGAAGGGCGTTTTGCCCGCGCCAGCAACCGCTAATCCTGGTGGGCCATCGGCTCATCACCCTCTGTTCAAAGGGCCCTGCAGGGCCCTTTTTTTCAGCTCATCTGACCATGTGGAGCCCGGTACGACTCACAAAATCGGTCATTTAACTCAACGTCGAAGAATAACACGCTGACTTATAATGATTAATATCATTTAGCCTCCGTGGTCACGCCACCCTGCGGTTATGCGAGCCAGCTCACACCCTTCCCCACACGTCATAAAAATCCAGTTAATGCCATTTTTTTCCTCTGTCCCAGGATATTAATCAACGAAATAATAGAAACCGTTAATTTACAGGCAGCAGGAAAAACATTTAAGAGCATTTATATATTCCAGATGTAACACAGCTCAGCCACTTACTTCATCAATGTAAGGGGCGATTTTTAAATCAGGCTATGGATGCCTGTTATTTCCCTGCGTTTTTATTTTTCCGCCTGTATAGCCAGATCGTTTTCACTATCCATTTTATCTGGCTGATATTCCCCCCGACACCCTCTATATCCAGTGACCGTCGGGGTAATACATGCAGATGGCTCTCTCATCCGGCAGATATTCATTGGCTGGCCCGGCGTTCTGCATTATCTGTTTTTATACGTTCGATACCCTACTTTCATTAACCTGTGGCGACAAATATGAAACTGAAACGTTCCCTGCTCGCGTGTGCCGTACTGGCTGGCCTAGTTGGTATATCCGGTTGTCAAAATGACTCGGATACCGCTGTCGATAACAATAAAGAGACTAACGTCTCCCGTTACGTCAATCCGTTCATCGGCACAGGTAATTTGGGCAACACCTATCCTGGTGCCACGACCCCGCATGGCATGGTGCAGCTGTCGCCCAATAATGGGGCCAATGGCTGGGAATATATCTCCGGCTATTACTACCACGACAACCGCCTCGCCGGGTTTTCCCACACTCACCTCTCGGGCGCCGGAGCTGGAGATCTCAACGATATTCTGGTGATGCCGATCAACTCACGCTCCAATTTCATGCTGAACGAGGGGTCGGCCTCACTGAATCTGGAGGCCTCCCGCTACAGCCACAAGGATGAAGAGGCAACGGCGGGCTACTACAAGGTCAATCTGAAGGATTACGGGATCAAGGCCGAGCTGACCGCCTCGGATCGGGTGGGGGTTCATCGCTACACCTTCCCGCAAGATAAAAAATCGGAAATCGTGGTCAACCTCGGCTTCAAGGTCAACTGGGACTACACCTCCGACTCCTATCTGAAATGGGACAAAACCCACAACCGGATCGAGGGCCATCGCTTCTCTGACGGCTGGGCCCCCAGCCAGAAAGAGTTCTTCGTGATGGAGTTCGACCAGCCCATCAAAAACATCCGCTTCGCCTACTTTGACAAAGACCAGAACCGCTATCTGGACCTGCCGGAAGGCACCACCGAGATCGGCAACGAGACCCGTGGCAAATATCAGTACGCGCGTGCCTATGTGGAATTTGATACCGCGGCGGCGGGCTTGGTCGTCGAGGCCAAGGTAGCCCTCTCCAACGTCGAGATCGGCCGGGATGGCAACGCTGGCGCCTCACTCAACATGACCGAAGTGGCCAATATGTCGTTTGACGATGTCCGGCAGGCTGCGACCCAAAAATGGGAAAAGGAGCTGGGCAAGATCCGGGTCAGTGGGGATGAGGAGTACAAACAGACCTTCTATACCGCGCTCTACCACACCTATCTGGGCCAGACCATTCACTCCGATCTGGACGGACGCTACCGCCAGGTGCATCAGGGGCGCAACGCCTATCCGGATGGCAACACACCGTGGGGCGAGCAGATCGATACCCTCAAGGAGTCGGTTCGCACCGCCGATGCCAACCGGGATGGCAAAGCGGACTTTACCCGTTACGACACCTTCTCCCTGTGGGACACCTACCGCGCAGTACAACCCCTCTCGTCACTGCTGGAGCCGGATCGCCTCGCCGATGTGGTGCTCTCCATGCTCTCCTACGCCGAGGAGGAGTGGATGGACGATCTGGGCAACCTGCGCAAGGGCAGATTGCCGGAGTGGACCTTCAAGGGTAACGAGACCGGCATGATGATGGGGATGCACTCCACGCCGGTGATCCACGACGTACTCTCCAAAGGCTCGCTGGACAGACGGATGATCGCGCTGGGCTTCAGCGATGCGGAACGTCAGGAGATCAAGGAGCGACTGGTGACCGCCATGATCACCGACGCCCGCGCAGCCACCAGCCAGGGGGTCGCCTGGATCAAGGAGTACGAGCAGCAAGGCTATGTACCTGCCCAGTTGCATGACACACCGCCGGGCAATGACTGGGAATCTCACTCCCCCTTCAAGGATGCCTGGACCTCATCCTACTCGCTGGAGTACTCCATGAATGACTGGGCGATCGCCCAATCGATCAAGGCAGTATTTGGCGAAAGTGACCCCCGCTATCAGGAGTTTGCCGATCGATCCAAGAACTGGCAGGCGCAGTTTGACTTTGGCGGCAAGCAGTACAAGGGGTGGTTCAAGGCCCGCGACTACGCTGGCAACTTCATTGATGCCGGTTGGGTAGACCCGAAAACCGGCCGGGCAGTGGGCAAGGATTGGCGCCCCGACATGTTCAACTGGTCATTCGCCGAGTCCAACGGCTGGCAATACGCCTTCAGCGTTCAACATGACATTCATGGCCTGGTCGATCTGATGACCCGCTTCGACCAGACCCAGAATCCTCAGGCCAAACGGGGCGAACTGTTTGCCAAACGGCTGGACGAGTATTGGAGTACCTATCCGGATCGCAACGCTGGCGACAACCAGTTCCCGGTATTCAACACCGGCAACGTGGGACAGCATGTGCAGGGCAACGAGCCCGATATCCATGTGCCCTACCTCTACAACTACGTAGGACAGCCCTGGAAGGGACAGGCCGCCATCGTGGCAGCCACCAACGTCTGCTACAAGAACACCCCTGACGGCATCTGTGGCAACGATGACTTTGGCACCCTCTCTGCCTGGTTCGTGTTCCGGGCGCTGGGCTTCTTCCCGGTCAATGCCTCCTCCGGCATCTACGAGATTGGCACCCCCATGTTCGAAACCGCCTCGCTCGATGTGGGTGCGGGCAAACAGTTCACCGTCACGGCCCAGAATGTCAGCCGCGACAACATCTACATCCAGTCCGCTCGCCTCAATGGCAGCGAGTTCAATCGCAGCTACCTCACCCATGAGGAAATCCTCAGTGGCGGCAAGCTTGAATTCGTGATGGGCGATAGCCCCAACCAGAATTGGGGCAGCCAGCCGGAAGATCTGCCACCCGCGCAAGGTATCGGCACCTTCCTGCACGAAGGCGACCTGCCTGCCGGTTCCCGTTAATCACCTGTTCGGGGGAGGACTTCCTCCCCCATCACCACTCAAAAATGGAATGACCATGTTCAAGTGCAATCTTCTTTCTCTTGCGGTGATTGCCGCACTGACCGGTGGCATCGCCGGTTGCAACAGTGAGAGCGAGTCTACCGCTATCGAGAAACCGGTAACTCCGGTTGTCGATCTGTCGGTACTGAAATACGTTGACCCCATGATAGGCACCGCCGCATCAGGCCACACTTTCCCCGGTGCCACCCGCCCTGCCGGCATGGTGCAGCTCTCGCCGGATACCTTTATTGGCTCCAACACCGATCATGAGAGCGGACTCAACCCCTGGCACTCAGCCTCCGGCTACTGGGACTCTTCCAATTATCTCACGGGCGAGATCGTCGCAACCGATGTTCCGCTCTACGGCTTCTCCCATACCCATCTCTCCGGCACCGGCGCCACCGATCTGGGCGACATTCTGGTACTGCCCTACGCCGAGATGGCCGACGCCCAGATAAACGCCTTTGACAAAACCAATGAGCACGCCAGCGCCGGTTATTACAAAACCAGACTGAACAAGGGGGAGATTGAGGTTGAACTGACCACCACCAAACGGGTCGGTTTGCACCGTTACACCTTCGCCAAAGGAGCGGATCGGAATGTGAAATTCGATCTGGGTCATACCCTGCTGAACAACAACGGCCAATCGCTGAAAAACAAAATCGAAGTGGTGGATGAGTACACCCTGCGTGGCCGCAAAACCTCCACTGGCTGGTTCCAGGGACAGAACCATCAGGGCCAGAACATCTTCTTCTACGCCAAATTCAACCAACCTGTGGCCAGGGCCATGCTGGGCGAGCAGGACAAGATGCCCACCCGGGAGATGCGCCCCAACAGAGTCTATCAAGGGGATGACCTGACCGCCTACCTCAATTTTGGCCAGGGTGAGCAGCCCATCGAGATCCGGGTCGGTATCTCGGCGGTGAGCTGGCAAGGAGCACAGAAGAATCTGGAGGCGGAAGCCCCCACCTTTGATTTCGCCAAGGTGAAGTCAGACGCCGAATACGCGTGGGCCGAAAAGCTGGCAACACTCAAAACCGAAGGGGGGACGGAAACCGAGAAGACCAATTTCTACACCGCCCTCTACCACATGATGATCGCCCCTATCGAGCTCTACGATGTGGATGGCAAGTATCTTGATATGCAAGGCACCCTGCGCACCCTGCAACCTGGCGATACCCCCAACTACTCCATCTACTCGACCTGGGATACCTTCCGCGCCGTTCACCCCATGTGGACCATCATGGACCCGCCACAGGCGACTCTCTACGCCAAGGATCTGATCCGCAAATCCAACGTGGAGTTCGGCCTGCTGCCCAAATGGGAAGGCCACGGCTCGGAAACCGGCACCATGATTGGCTACCCCTCGGCGGCCATCCTTGCCGATGCGGTGACCAAGGGGCTGATCGATGCGCAAGAGGCACTGGAAGCCTCGATCAAATCGGCCCACTACCGGCCTGCCGATTACCCGCAGATCCATGACGACATCCTGAGCTCGCTGATGGCCGGTCAGCTCAGCTATCACGAGAAAGAGCAGTGCGTCCGTTATCCCAACTGGAACTCGGTCTCCTACTCGCTGGAGTTCTCTTTCTACGACTGGACCATCGCCGAGATGGCGAAAGCCGCGGGCGACATGACTACCTATCAGGAGTTCAAGGCACGATCCTACAACTCGCTCAAACATTGGGATCCCCTGGCTGGCAATGCCGATGGCAAAGGCTTCTTCGTCCCGACCGAGCTGAAAAACGGTGACCCGTGCGCCCTGAAATACGCGGCGGCCGATTTCGATCCCTACAAGTCGGATGCCTTCTACTACACCGAGGGCAATGCCTGGCAGTGGCAGTGGTCCTTCATGCAGGATCTCGACAAGCTGACCGAGATCATGGGTGGCCAGCAGGGACTGAACGACAAGCTCGACAACCTGTTCAACGCCGACCCCAACGGGGGCGAAGCACATCAGGACATGACCGGTTACATCGGGCAGTACATTCATGGCAACGAGCCCTCACACCACGTCATCTATCTCTACAATCGCACCGCCCAGCCCTGGAAAGCGCAGGAGTACCTCGACCGGGTCTATAAGGAGTTCTACAAAACCACCCCGGATGGCCTGATCGGCAATGAAGACGTCGGCCAGATGTCGGCCTGGTACATCATGAGTGCCATGGGCTTCTATCAAATCTCCCCGGGCGACCCGACCTACACCATCGGTCGTCCCATCTTCGACAAGGTCACCATCAACCTGCCCGACGGTCAGTTCAACGTGGTAGCGCAGAACAACAGCCCGGACAACCTCTATGTCAAAGAGGTCACCATCAATGGCAAGCCACTCAACCAGTACAACACCTTCGCCCACAGCGAGATCCGTCCCGGTGGTGAGCTGCGTTTTGTGATGACCAACCAGCAACCGACCCAGTAACGCTACAAGCGGCAAGCCACCCGGCTTGCCGCTTGTTCATCTCCGGAATTTGAGGAACAACGATGTTCAAACCCCACATGCTGGCCATCATGGTGACAGCCCTGCTTGGCCTCTATGGCTGCAACACAAACGATGAGACTACTGACAATGGCCGCCCCGACAATGCCCTGCAGGTGCTGCAATATGTCGATCCGCTGATCGGCACCGATGGGCTGGGCAATGTCAATCCGGCCCCTGTCATGCCGGAAGGGATGATCCAGCCGGGCCCGGACAACTGGAATCCGGCCAACTGGAATGGCAAGGGATCCCCTTCCGACTATCACCACTATCTGGCCAAGCTTTCCGGCTTCAGCAGCACCCATATCTCGGGGGCAGGCAAGGGGGATCTCAATGATCTCGCCTTCTTGCCCTTCACCGGCAACAATACCGACCCGGTCACCATCAACAAGCCTGGCGAACTGTCGGAGGTGGGCTATTACAAAGCGGATCTGGTGGAGACCGGCATCAAGGCCGAACTCACTGCCACCCAGCGGGTCGCCTTCCACCGTTACAGCTATCCGGCGGGTGAAGATCGTAAAGTCCAGCTCGATCTGCAGCACGAGCTGCTGGAGCAGTATGGCAACCACTCCCGCAATATTTACTTCAAGCGGGTGAGCGACAACGCCATTGCCGGAGCCAGAACCAGCAACGAGTGGGGGCAGTGGCAGACGGTCTTTTTCTACGCCGAGTTTTCCGAACCCTTCGTGGAGCAGACCCTCTATGTCGATGGCAAATTGAGCAACGACACCGAGGTGGGGTTGGCCGATTACATCGGGTATGGCGAAACCAGACCCCGGGTACGGGATGTGGTGACCCAACTCAACTTTGCCAAAGGGGAACAGCCCATCACCATGAAGATGGCTATCTCGGGCACCGGTATAGAGGGGGCCATGGCCAACCTGCGCGCCGATGAACATGGCTACCGCTTCGATCAGGTGGTGCAGGAGAGTAAACAGGCATGGGCGAAAGTGCTCAATAAGTTCACCCTGGAGGGTGGCAGCGATGCCGACAAGACGATGTTTTATACCTCGCTCTATCGCACCTACATCGCCCCCTTCGTCTATCAGGATGTGGATGGTCAATATCGCGGAATGGATGGCAAGGTGCATCAGGCAAAGCCGGGCTTTACCAACTATTCGGTCTACTCCATGTGGGACACCTTCCGCGCCGCCCACCCATTGAAGACCATCATCGAAAAAGAGCGATCCATCGACTATGTGCACGATCTGCTCAACAAAGATAAAACTGGTGGCATCATGCCGAAGTGGGAGCTGCACTCCGACTATACCGGCGAGATGGTCGGCTACCCGGCGGTCTCCATCATCGCCGATGTCATCGTCAAATATCCGGATGCATTCACGCCGGAAGAGATAAAGCTGGCATTGCAGGCGGCCAACGTCTCCGCCAATTTTGACCTCGAGCTGACCAAAACCTGGGTGCCCTATCAGGATCCCTGGAACGGTGACAAGCGCTTCACCGTGATGACCCGTCACGGTCAGTATGCCGAGCAGCACGGCTATGTTCCGGCCAACGTCAAATACAAGCCGGAAGAGGGCGGCATGGCCCAGGACAAGTACGATGAGCTGGTCAACGAATCCGTCTCGTACGGTGTCGAGAATGCTTACTATGACTGGTGCATCGCCCAGCTGGCCCGCCTGGCTGGCGACAAATCCGCCGAGAACCGCTATCTGGCTCGGGCGACTACCTGGCGCGCCTATTTTGACTACAACCCGGCGCAATATGGCAAATATGGTTCGACCGGCTTTATGCGCCCCAAAAATTACGATGGCAGCTGGGCCAACAACTACCCCTCCTGCGCCATCGATAAAAACGGCAACCCCGTTACACCCCCACAAAACTGTGACATCAACGATCGGAGCCGTTATGACACCTTCTGGCCCTATCGGGCCGAGCACAGGGGGCAGGACTTTACCGAAGGCAACACCTGGCAGTGGAGCTGGTTTGTTCCCCACGATATCGAGGGGCTCAAAGAGGTAATGGGTGGCGAGGAGAAATTCAGGAAGAATCTGGATGCCCTCTTCACCGCCAACTCCAACGCCGATACCTCGCAGGGGGATATGACCGGCTATATCGGCCAGTTCGTGATGGGGAACGAACCGGATCACCATGTTCCCTATCTCTATAACTGGACCAAAGAGCCGTGGAAAACCCAGGAGTATGTCGATCAGGCGGTGCGCAGCTTCTTCCACCCGACCACCACCGGGCTGATTGGCAATGAGGACGTGGGGCAAATGTCCGCCTGGTACATCATGAGTGCGCTGGGCTTCTATCAGGTCACGCCGGGGCTCCCGGTCTACACCATAGGTCGGCCACTGTTTGACAAGGTGACCATGGATCTCGATGGCGGGAAATTCACCGTGCTCGCCGAAAACAATGGCCCCCAAAATATCTATGTGGAATCGGTCACCATCAACGGCAAGCCGTTAGGGGAAAATCTGACCTTCAACCACAGCGATATTCGTGCCGGTGGTGAACTGAAATTTATCATGACGGCACAGAAACCGACCGCGTCAAATAATAAATAACCATCATTCATTGCCAATATATGTTCAGGCCCAAAGCTTCCTTTGGGCCTCTTTTGGGTCGATTCACAAGAACACTCAAAAAATATGACGTGCTGCATCACATGATACGCGGATCACAAACAGACAGCCTTGTCACAAAAGTCTAGTGAATGACACTTTTTTACTCTGTCGATGAAACAGATGGCATGGGAATAATAGTGCTCGCTGGGATCAATGCCATCGAGCATCAATATTGCTCAGGGATCGCTCCGGTCTCATAAAAATAGATCATGACTGCTCACCCTTTACCCGATGGAGCCGCTCAATATGTTCAAGAAAAATATTCTGGCCATTGCCCTGACCAGCACGGTAGCCATGTTATCCGGCTGCGATTCAGATAACAGCAGCGACAATAACGACGATCAAAAGCCAACGCCAACCAATGTGTTGCAATATGTGAACCCATTCGTTGGCACTGGCTTTAACGGTCACACCTTTCCCGGCCCTGTGGTACCGGAGGGCATGGTGCAACTCTCGCCGGATACCGAGTTGATCGGCTGGCACTCCTCCTCCGGCTATCACTTTGACAAAGATACCCTGTTCGGATTTTCCCACACCCACCTCTCAGGCACCGGCATGGGGGGGCTGGGGGATATTCTGTTCCTGCCCTTTACCGAAGATAAATCCAAATACATCGAGCAAAGCGATGATTACCGCAAAGCCATCTCGGTCAAAATGGACAAAAAATCCGAGCAGGCCGAGCCAGGCTACTATGCGGTGCGCATCGCCGAGAATGGCATCAAGGCCGAGCTGACCGCCTCCGAGCGGGTGGGCTTTCACCGCTACACCTATCCGCAGGGGCAACCCCAACGGCTGAAGATCGATTTGAACTCGATCCTCAACAGCGACTGGGGATCGAGTTCGCTGCGCAACAAACTCACCGTCAGCGAAGATGGCTACACCATCACCGGCGAGCGAGATGCGACTCACTTCTCCGGCTGGGCGAAAAACCAGAAGATCTTCTTCCACGCGACCTTCGACAAGAAGATCAAAGAGGTCTACATCCTCGCTGGTGGTGTACCGGTAGAGGGCTTGAGCGCCGAGCACAAGGCAAAATCCAAAGCGGATGTCACCGCTTACGTCGAATTTGAAGAGGGCGGTTCCGCCCAACTGAACGCCAAAGTAGCCCTCTCGGCGGTCGATGCCACCGGCGCACGGAACAACTACCAGGCCGAAGGGGATGTTTCGTTTGACGAGGCCCGCGCCAACGCCCGCGAGAAGTGGGCCAACGCCCTCAATTTCACCATCGAGGGGGGCAGCAAGGAGCAACACGAGATCTTCTACACCGCCCTCTACCACACCAAGATCGCCCCCATCGTCCATCAGGATGTAGATGGCAACTACCGCGGCATGGGCAAAGGGGCGCAGGCCAAGGGGGAAGGCAGCTACTCCATCAACTATGGCCAGGCAAGCGAAGATCAGCCCAACTTCTCGGTCTACTCACTGTGGGACACCCAGCGAGCGCTGCACCCGCTCAAAACCATCACCGAACCTACCCGCGCCGTGCAATATGCCAAAAACCTGATCCAGAAGTATCTGGAGAGCGGCCTGCTACCCAAGTGGGAGCATCTGGGAGATGAGACAGGCACCATGGTGGGCTATCCGGCAGTAGTGGTGATTGCCGATGCAATCACCAAATACCCCGATGCCTTCACCGCGCAGGAGAAAAATCTGGCGCTCACGGCCGCCATCGACTCCTCCACCTATACCAACTACCCCATGCTGGCGACCGAGTGGGACAAGGCGGTGCTGGACAAGACCCTGACCAACCACATCGATTACATCGAGAAGAACGGCTTCGCCCCGGCAGTGCAGCGGATCGACGGTCAGCCCGTCTTCGCTGACTACACCCTCGAGTCAGTCTCCTACGGTCTGGAAAACGCCTTCTATGACTGGGCCATCGCCCGGATCGCCAAGGCGGCCGGCAACAAGGCCGCAGAGGCGCGCTATCTGGCCCGCTCGAACGGCTACCAGCGCTACTTCGATCACAATGCGGCCGAATACGCCCAGTACGGGGTGACCGGTTTCATGCGTCCGGTGATGATCGATGGCTCCTTCATGACGCCATTTGATCCCTATGGCACCGAGCATGAGACCGGCAACTATACCGAGGGCAACGCCTGGCAGTGGACCTGGTTTGTGCCCCATGACATCAAGGGGCTGAAAACCGCGATGGGCGGAGAAGAGGCATTCAAGCAGAATCTGGACGCCACCTTCACCGCCGAGAGTCAGGGGTCGGAGACCGCTGACATGACCGGGATGATGGGTCAGGTGGCCTTCGGCAATGAACCCTCCCACCATATTCCCTACCTCTACAACTGGACATCGGAGCCGTGGAAAACTCAGGATACGGTCGACTACATCCTCGACACCATGTACTCGAACACCCCGGCAGGCATCATAGGCAACGAGGATGTGGGCTCCATGTCTGCCTGGTATGTGATGTCAGCACTTGGCTTCTATCAGGTGAATGCGGCAGACCCCGTTTACACTATTGGCCGCCCGCTATTTGCCAAAGCGACCATCCCGGTCAAGGGGGGAACCTTCACCATCATCGCCGATAACAACAGCGCCAAGAACCGCTATGTCCAGTCGGCCACCATCAATGGCAAACCGCTCAAAGATGGTCTCTTCTTCGAGCACAAGGAGTTTGTACCGGGGGGCAACCTCCACTTCGTGATGGGCGATACCCCGCCACAAAAGTAACTAACGATAGCATTGAGGTGACATCCAGCACGCAACCCGAAAATGTCACTTTGTGATACCCGACGGCCCACGCCAGATGGATTGATAAAATCCAATCAGCGCTGGGCCATTTTATTTTCCAGTGGGAAGCCCTGGTTCAGCCATTAACCCGTTTTTCTCAAATCAGCCTTAAATCGGGCAATAAACCGCAAAAAATGGCGGTAAATCCCATTACAAGGGTTTTTCTGTCATACCTTGACCGCTGTCACATCCCGCCATGAATTAAACAAAAACAACTATTGAGTTGAAGCTCAACACTTTGCGAGCTGGATCACACCAGCAAAACCATGCAACAAAAATCCAGTTATTGCTACATTCATCGCCTGTCCAACCTTACCCGTGAGGGCAATAATGAGCCCAATTCGCAACGCATGACTTAGCCCTTACAGGGAAGGAGAGTGAGATGTTACCCACCATGACCAACGGCAGACTCATCTGCCTGGAGTTGAAAGCCACCAGTAAGGAGGCCCTGTTCGACGAGATGGCCCAGATGCTGGCGCGCGATGGCGCCGTGTCTGATCAACAACAGTTCGTCAAAGATGTCTGGGCTCGCGAGCAGCTGGACTGCACCGGCTTCGAGCAGGGTGTCGCCCTGCCCCACGCCAAGAGCAAGGCGGTCAGCCGTCCGGCCATTGCCATCGGTGTCAGCCGTCAGGGTATCGAGTACGGCGCCGAAGATGGCAAGCCAACTCAACTGATCTTCATGATCGCCTCCCCGGATGGTGGTGCCAATCACCACATCGAAGTGCTGGCGGAGCTCTCTACCCGTCTGCTGGAGCCGGGTTTTATCGAGCAGATGAAGGCGGCCACCACTGTCGAGCAAGCCCTGACTCTGCTCAAGCAAGGCCCGAAAGCGGAAAAACCGGCGCCTGCCGCCAAACCGGCTGCCACTGCACCGGCTGAGCCCGAAGAGCGCACCTTCAAGGATCGCCTCAACACCATGAAGCAGCACCTGCTGTTTGGTACTTCCCACATGATCCCCTTCATCGTGGCCGGTGGTGTGCTGCTCTCCCTGTCGGTGATGATGAGCGGCAAGGGCGCCGTGCCGGAAGCGGGCTTCCTCAAAGACATGGCCACCATGGGTATCGCCGGTCTGACCCTGTTTACCGCCGTACTGGGTGGCTACATCGCCTACTCGCTGGCTGACAAGCCGGGCCTGGCTCCGGGCATGATCGGCTCCTGGATTGCCGTTCAGCACTATCAAACCGGTTTCCTTGGCGCCATTCTGGTGGGCTTTATCGCCGGTTTCGTGGTCAATCAGCTCAAACGGATCAAGCTGCCTGACTCCATGACCTCCCTTGGTTCCATCTTCATCTATCCGCTGATCGGTACCTTCCTGGTGTGTGGCATCGTGATGTGGGGCATCGGTGCCCCGATCGCCGCAATGATGGAAGGGATGAACCACTGGCTCTCCAGCATGGCGGGCTCCGGTAAAGTGATGCTGGGTGCCATTCTCGGTGGTATGACCGCCTTCGATATGGGCGGCCCGGTCAACAAGGTTGCTACCCTGTTTGCCCAGACTCAGGTCAACACCCAGCCCTGGCTGATGGGCGGCGTCGGCATCGCCATCTGTGTACCGCCGCTGGGTATGGCACTGGCTACCCTGATGTCTCCGAAGCGTTACAAGAAAGAGGAGCGTGAATCCGGTAAAGCGGCCGCCATCATGGGCATGATCGGTATCAGTGAAGGTGCTATCCCGTTTGCTGCCGCTGACCCCATGCGTGTTATCCCGGCCATCGTCGCAGGCGGCATCGTCGGCAACATCACCGGCTTCATGATGCACAGCATCAACCACGCCCCCTGGGGTGGCTGGATTGTCCTGCCGGTTGTTGAAGGCAAGATGGGCTACATCCTGGGTACCATCCTCGGCGCCCTGACCACCGCCATCATCGTCAACCTGCTGAAGAAGCCGGTGAGCGAAGAAGATGATGTAACCACCACCCAAACCAGCTTCGAAGTCATTGAAGCGGAAGGAGAAGCGGACGTACTGGCCATCACTGCCTGCCCGTCTGGCGTGGCCCACACCTTCCTGGCCGCCAAGAGCCTGCAGAAAGCCGCCGCCAAGCAGGGGATCAAGATCAAGGTCGAGACCCAGGGCGCCAACGGCATCATCAACCGCATCACCGCCAAGGATGTCGCCAACGCCCGCTACGTCATCTTCGCCCACGATGTGGCCATCAAATACCGTGAACGCTTCACCGATATCGAAGTCATCGATGTGAAGACCAAGGAGGCGATTCACAATCCGGAAGGTCTGCTGGCCCGCACGCTGGGCAACAAGGCAAACGCCGCCTGATAGCCGTCAGACTCCACCTATCACAAGGGGCCCTTCACGGGCCCCTTTTCGTTGCCTGCCGAGCAATCGCACATCATCCCACCGACCAAGCCACTGATTTAAAACATATTAACCAGTCACATCACGGATCTTGGCGAGCCGTCACAGAACGGTGACGTGTAAAAAAACAGCAATTGAAGCGCTGGTCAGATCTCATGTCAAATGGCTCCGCCTACTAAACTGGAGCATCACAAAAATGATAAAAATCAATAAATTGGTTCTGGCTGTTACCCTCACCCTCACTGCCACCCCCTTGCTGGCCGCCCACTGGGAATGCGGCCAGCACGTGCGCTTTGGCCTCCCCTCCGAATCGGATCAGAAGCTCTGCCGTGAAGGGTATGCCGTCGGCTACAACTACGACTACAAGGTGGCGGACTGGGTCTCCTACCGAATGACCGCCCAGAGCGCACAGGGCACAGTGCCCCGCAAGGATGCCTTCGCCGAGGACAGGGAGATCCCGGTCGCCTACCGCGCCACCCTCTCCGACTACAAGGGCTCGGGCTACGACCGTGGCCATCAGGCCCCGGCGGGGGACATGAAATCGAACAAAAACACCATGAAAGAGAGCTTCCTGCTGAGCAACATGACACCGCAGATCGGGGTGCTCAACCAGAAGGCGTGGCGCGTGCTGGAGGACAAGGTGAACAAGTGGGCGGTCTCCCGCAAGGATGTGCAGGTGATCACCGGCCCCATCTTTACCGGCTCTGAAGAGTCCATCGGTCAGGGTGTGGCGATCCCGAGCGCCTACTACAAGATCGTGATGGACCCGGCCAGACTGCAGGCCATCGCCTTTATCATGCCGCAGGAAGAGGTGCCCATCAGCCAGATCGCCGACTACCGGGTCTCGGTACGTGAGGTGGAGGAGCAAACCCGGCTCAACTTCTTCAGCGATATGCCCGAAGAGCAGCAAGAGACCCTGGAAGCCCGCGTCTCCCAGATGTGGAACTGACCGCGAATACTTATCAGCAGATAGATTGACACTCCATCTCTCTTGAATCGCGATAGAGGGAGGGGCCCGCGCCCCTCCCAGCAGGGGGAGTCACGCCCCCCCTGCCCTTTTCAGATGGCAGCTGACCCTTTGCGGCCATTTTTGCGGCCACAGGTGTGGCATCCCCCGACGACCCGCCCCGACTCACAGTTTGCCGCACCGTTAGCTGCTATATTGCCCTCTCTTTAGCACTAACAGACTGAATTGACGCACATTTGCCTCGTTGTATCGGCCCGAAACCGGAGCCCACGGCGTGATTCAGCCCGACAGAGGACCTTTTGATGAAACAGACCCTTCTTGCCCTCACCCTCGGCGGCCTGCTGGCGCTCTCGCCCCTCGCCCTGCAAGCGGCCGAGAGCTCGATGCAGATGGAGCACGACCTCAATACCCTGGTCAGCAAACGCCAGGCGGTGGACATGCTGCTCGGCGAAGCGCTGCAGATCTACAAGTCGCCTGCCAAGATCTCCCACGCCGGTTTTACCGCCAAGATGCCGAGCAATATGGAGCTGGTGACCGAGCGGCTGCTGGCCGCCTACCAGCTTGAACCCTACCGCACCGACCTGCTCATCTCGGCTGCCAACGCCCAGATCTACAACGGCAACCTGAGCCGCGCCATCACCTTGCTGGAGCAGGCGCAGGCCGTCGCCCCCGATGATCTCGACACCAACAGCTATCTCGCCATCTGGCAGTTGGTGAAGGGCAACAAGGAGGCCTCCCGCAGCTATCTGGCGAAAGTGGCGGATCGCAACAGTGGCCGCGCCGCCGATCTGGAGGAGATCATCGCCCGGGTGCAGCGGATCAGCGCCGCCCCGCTGCAGACCGAACTAACCGAGGATCAGCTCAAGGCCAGCAGGGAGGGCAAACGCGCCATCGTCACCCTGGGCTACGCCCTCAATCCCGACGGCAGCATGGACAAGATCCTGCTGGGCCGCCTGCAAACCACCCTTGAGCTGGCCAAAGCCGACCCGGAAGCGCTGCTCATCCTGACCGGCGGCGTGCCCCAGAACCGCCAGACCGAGGGCAAGCTGATGGC
Organism: Aeromonas sp. 600774; assembly: GCF_049175075.1. NCBI lineage: Bacteria > Pseudomonadati > Pseudomonadota > Gammaproteobacteria > Aeromonadales > Aeromonadaceae > Aeromonas > Aeromonas sp. 600774. The sequence continues at coordinate 255,861 of NZ_JAAKUJ010000002.1, read as the reverse complement.
CGACTGGCTGGCCAACCATGGCATCGACCGCAGCCGCCTGATTGAAGAGAACTACGCCACCAGCACGGTGGATAACGCCCTCTACAGCGCCTATGCCCTCGCCCGCCACCAGATTGACTATGCGGTGCTGGTGAGCTCTGCCAGCCATGTGCGCCGCGGTCAGACGGTGCTGGAAATCGCCTGCGACCAGATTGGTCCGGCCAACATCAAGGTGGCGAGCGTCAGCTACCCCGACAAGCCCCTCGAGGAGCTGGCCACCCCGAGCGAGAGCGAGCTGCTCGGCATCTACCGCGACGCCCTGCGCACCTACGGCATGTGGAGCTACCGATCCGCCCCGCTAATCGAGCGTTGATCCGCCATCAACACGAAAAAGAGAGGGAGGCGTGATGCCTCCCTCTCTTTTTATTGACCGATTATTAGCCAAGCCTCGCCCGTTAGCTGACGATAAAGCCCTGCGAGGGGGGCGCTTTGGGATCGTCACCGAAGCGGTTTGGCCCCTGCTGGCCATTGCAAACCATAAAGTAGATAAGCACCAGGGTGCCGATAACGGGGATGAGTCCGAGCAACAGCCACCAAGCGCTGTGATCGGTGTCGTGCAGGCGACGGGCCGCCACCGCCAGCGAGGGCAGCAGCACAGCCAGCGAATAGATGGAGCTTATCAGCTCCTTGTCGCCGCCAATCAGCTTGTCCACCATGCCGAGCAACAGCATGACGATGACGTTGCACAGCACAAACATCCAGTATTCGGTGCGACGGGCCCGTCCGCTGAATACCGCATATTGCTTGAGGACCGAGAGATACCAGTTCATTGCGCCTCCAGACTGTTTTCAAAAACAAGTAGTTGCAGATCCGAACCGAGCTTAGCGCGATCAGTGTCCGGCGTCGATCACCAGCTGCTCCAGATCCTGGCGACTGACCCGTTTGCTGTCCACCTTCACATAGAGCGAACGTTCCTTCCGTGCCAGCAGTACATCGTTCACCCCATCGCAGGCACGGAGTTTCTGCTCCAGTGCAGGGCTCGCCTCCACCCCTTCCGGTAACAGGATGCGCAGACTGCTCACATAGGGGGGCTCCTGCATGGTGAGGCTGACCCCGAGCCAGACAAGGGCCAGCGCAGAGCAGCCGCCAAACACCAGGGCGCCACCACCCAGACTGTAGAGCAGGCCCCCCAGGCTGCCACCGATAGCCACTCCGATAAACTGGCTGGTGGAGTAGATCCCCATGGCCGTCCCCTTGTAACCCGGTGGCGACTCCTTGCTGATCAGGGATGGCAGCAACGCCTCCATCACGTTGAAGCCGATGAAGAAGAGCTGCAGGCCGGCGAGCAGGCCCCACAACTGCAGGCCAGCCTGCCACAGCACCACTTCGGCGCTGAGCATCACCAGCACGCAGATCTGGAACACCAACTTCATCTTTCTGCGCGTCTCGGCATAGATGATGAAGGGCACAACGCTGACGAAGGCGATCAGCATGGTGACCAGATAAGCCTGCCACTGGCTGTCCCGAGGCAGACCCGCTTGCTCCAGCAGCGGCGGCAACGCCACGAAGCTCGACATCAACAGGGTATGCACGCACAAAATGCCGAGATTGAGTTTGAGCAGGCGCGGATTGGTCAGCACAGTGCGCATCCCGCCCCTGACCATGCCGGACTCTCGATTGAGCAGATGAGTTGTCGGTGTCGGCACCAGCCAGAGGGTGACGGCGATGCCCCCCAGCGCCAGCAGGGCGATGAGCCAGAACAGGCCGGAGAGTCCCAGCGCATGAGTAATCAGGGGGCCAGTCACCATGGCAATGGCGAAGGTGATACCAAAGCTCACCCCGATAAAAGCCATCGCCTTGGTGCGGTTCTGTTCGCGGGTGAGATCCGACAAGAGCGCCATCACGGCCGCCGAGATAGCGCCGCTCCCCTGCAGGGCGCGGCCGAGGATCACGCCCCAGATAGAGTGAGTCAGCGCAGCGATCACACTGCCAAGAGCAAACACCAGCAGACCGCCGATGATGAGTGGCTTGCGGCCCACCTTGTCGGAAAGCAAACCGAACGGGATCTGGAACAAAGCCTGGGTCATGCCGTAGATGCCGATGGCCAAGCCAATCAGCGCCTCGGAGGCACCGGCCAGCGACATGCCATAGGTAGTCAACACCGGCAGAACCATAAACATGCCAAGCATGCGCAGAGAGAAGACGGAGCCGAGCGCCCAGGTGGCACGGCGCTCGCCCCTCGTCATGGTGAAATCATTCATGATGGCCTCGATAGTTCAGGGAACAAGGAAGAGTCAAGGGGTGGCCGACACGCACCATGCCACACCCTACACAGGGGAAAAGTACCCGATGGGCGGCCCCATAATAACAGAGCCGGGAAGGTTCCCGGCTCTGGATCTCGTGCAATCGGAAGCAACGCACACTATCGGAGCAACATGCTCACCAGCGCCACAGGCTCGGCCTCTGGCTGGAAGTCTACCGACATCATGACACTCAGACAGGTAATGGTGACGATGGAAAACATAAACAGCTTGCGCGCCCAGAGAGCATCATCAACCAGCTGTTTGTAACCCGACAGCGCCATCCCCAGCCACCAGACACTCACCGCAGTGGCCACCACCAGATACTTGTAGCCGGCGTAACCGCCGAGGAACAGCATCAGGGTCGGCACCATAAAGGCCAGGATGTAGAGGGTAATGTGGTGCTTGGCCACCGAAATTCCCTTCACCACCGGCAACACCGGAATGTTGGCCGCCTGATAATCCTTGAAGCGGAAAATGGCGATCGCATAGGAGTGCGGCATCTGCCACAGGCTGAAGATCGCCAGCAGGATCAAGGCCCCCGAGTCGAACTGACCGCTCACCGCACAGTAGCCGATGACCGGCGGCGCGGCGCCGGAGAGGCTGCCCACCAGGGTGCCGTAGACCGAGTGACGCTTCATGTAGAGGCTGTAGACCCCCACATAGACAATGAAGCCCAGCACCGCCAGCAGAGCGGCCAACGGATTGGCCGCCCAATAGAGCAGTGCAATGCCCGCCATGCCAAGCGCGGTGGCGTACCAGAGCGATACGCCGGGGGCGATCAGCCCCTTCACCAGAGCACGGTTCTTGGTGCGCTCCATGATGCAGTCGATGTCCCGGTCGATGTAGTTGTTGAACACGCAACCGGAGGCCACCACCAGCGAAACACCCACCATGGTCAGAATGAACAGGGGCAGGTCCAGACTTCCTTTTGAAGCCAGCAGAAATCCCCCGATCACCGAGATGAGGTTGCCGAAGATGATGCCCGGCTTGGTCACTTGCAGGTATTGCTTCATCATTGCCAGCCTGCTCAGTGGACCATCATGTTGATGTTGAGGTTGTACATGATCCACAGGGAACCCACGACCACGATAGCAATGATGAGCACGGTAAAGACCAGTGCCACCAGGTTCCAGCGCTCTTCAGACGAGGTATTCATATGCAGGAAGTAGATCAGATGCACGAAGATCTGCACCACCGCCATGCCAACCACGGTGGCCAGCACGGTGGTGTGGGAGGCGGAGCCATCTATCACCATCCAGAACGGTACGGCAGTCAGGATCAGTGACAGCACGAAGCCGATCAGGTAGCTCTTGGCGCTGCCGTGGCTGGCGCCGTGAGAATCAACGGAATGACTCATTTACATTGCTCCCATCAGATAGACCACGGTAAAGACGCAGATCCACACCACGTCGAGGAAGTGCCAGAACAGGCTCAGGCACATCAGGCGGGAGCGGTTGCGATCGGTCAACCCCTTCTTGGCCACCTGCACCATCATCACGATGATCCAGAGCAGGCCACTGGTCACGTGGATACCGTGAGTACCAACCAGGGTAAAGAAGGCTGAGAGGAAGGCACTGCGATCCGGGCCGTAACCTTCTGCGATCAGGTGATGGAACTCGTAGATCTCCATCGCGATAAAACCGGCACCCAGCACAAAGGTCACCAGCAACCAGCCATTGACGGTAGACACCCGGTTCTTGTTCATCGCCAACATGGCAAAACCGAAGGTGATGGAGCTCAACAGCAGCAGCATGGTTTCGGCAAATACGAACGGCAGTTCGAAGATATCCTTGCCGCTCGGACCGCCGGCAGTGCCGTTGACCAGAACCGCATAGGTTGCAAACAGACATGCAAACAGAATGCAGTCACTCATCAGGTAGATCCAGAAACCAAACACCTTGTTGGCACCGGCATCATGGTGCCCATGGTCATGGGCACTCTCGTGAGTGTGATGTAGAACGTCGGTCGCCATAGCGTCACGCCCCCTTGTTAATGTTGGCAAAATGCTGATCTTCGATGCGCGTGATCTCGTCAACCTGGACGTAGTAGTCCACGTCATCGTTGAAGCTGTGGATGATCCAGCTGCCAATCATGGCGGCAAAGGCAAGGATGGCCATCCACCAGATATGCCAGATCATGGCAAAGCCAAAGACGGCGCTGAAGCCCGCGATGATCACCCCTGCCCCGGTGTTCTTGGGCATGTGGATCGGTGCATACTGCTTGGGCTGCTGATAGGCTGAACCGTTTTGCTTGGCCTCCCAGAAGGCATCCAGACCGGTGATCTTCGGCTCGATGGCGAAGTTGTAGAAGGGCGGCGGTGAAGAGGTCGCCCACTCCAGCGTCCGGCCACCCCAGGGGTCACCACTCACATCACGGTTCTGCTCGCGGTCACGGATGCTGACCACCAGCTGGATCACCTGGCACAAGACACCAAGGGCAATCAGGCCGGCACCACAGGCGGCTACCACCAGCCAGGGGTGGAAGGCCGGATCCAGCTGTTGACTGATGCGGCGGGTCATCCCCATGAAGCCCAGTACGTAAAGCGGCATGAAGGCAACAAAGAAGCCGATAATCCAGCACCAGAAAGCACGCTTGCCCCAGGTTTCATTCAGGGTGAAGCCGAACGCCTTGGGGAACCAGTAGGTGATTCCTGCAAAGCAGCCAAATACCACGGCACCAATGATGACGTTGTGGAAGTGAGCGATGAGGAACAGGCTGTTGTGCAACACGAAGTTGGCCGCCGGCACCGAGAGCAGTACCCCTGTCATGCCACCTATGGTGAAGGTGATGATGAAACCGACGGTCCACAGCATGGGTGAGGTGAACTCGATGCGACCACGGTACATGGTGAACAACCAGTTGAAGATCTTCACCCCGGTCGGGATGGAGATGATCATGGTGGTGATGCCGAAGAAGGCATTCACGTTTGCGCCCGAGCCCATGGTGAAGAAGTGGTGCAACCAGACAATGAAGGAGAGCACGGTAATGGCAATGGTCGCCCATACCAGCGAGGTGTAGCCGAACAGCTTCTTCTTGCTGAAGGTGGCCACCACTTCGGAGAAGATCCCGAATACCGGCAACACCAGGATATAAACCTCGGGGTGGCCCCAGGCCCAGATCAGGTTGATGTACATCATCATGTTGCCACCCATGTCATTGGTAAAGAAATGGGTACCCAGATAGCGGTCTGCGGTGAGCAGGGCGATGGTAACGGTCAGGATCGGGAAGGAGGCGATGATCAGTACGTTGGAGCACAAAGCCGTCCAGGTGAACACCGGCAGACGCATCATGGTCATGCCAGGAGCGCGCATCTTGATGATGGTGGCGAAGAAGTTGACGCCAGTCAGCAAGGTACCAAGACCCGAGATCTGCAGACTCCAGATCCAGTAATCAACCCCGACCCCCGGGCTGTACTCCAGCCCGGAGAGGGGCGGATAGGCCAGCCAGCCGGTCTGGGCGAATTCACCTACCCCGAGGGAGACGTTGATCAGCACCACGGCGGCGGCGGTGAACCAGAAGCTGATGTTGTTGAGGAAGGGAAAAGCCACATCACGGGCACCGATCTGGAGCGGCACGACGATATTCATCAGACCGATCACCAGTGGCATGGCCACGAAGAAGATCATGATGACCCCGTGGGCGGTGAAGATCTGGTCGTAGTGATGCGGCGGTAAAATGCCGTCACCACCAGCCGAAGCCATCACCTGCTGGGTACGCATCATCACCGCATCGGCGAAGCCGCGCAGCATCATGACCATACCCAGGATCAGATACATGACCCCAAGACGCTTGTGGTCGACCGAGGTAAGCCACTCTTTCCACAGATATTGCCACTTGCCGAAATAGGTGATCAGGCCGGCAACGGCCAGCCCCCCCAAAATGATACCGGCTACCGTCACCATGATGATGGGTTCATGGAACGGAATGGCATCGAGTGTTAATTTTCCAAACATCGGTTATTCCTCGGATCCTGCTTGCACAGCCTTGTTATCCAACGGCGCGTTCATATGTCCGGCATGCTCCTTCTGCCCGTCATGCGCCATAGCGGCATGGTCCATCTGCATATGTGCCATGTCATCGTGATTCATGGCGGCGCCATGCTCTGAGGGGGCTTTATGGGTCATCCCCTTGTGCTCGCCATGCCCCATGTCACCCATAAACTTGTTGATCAGCTTGACGAAAAGGGCCGGATCGGCACTTGAGAAATACTCCACCGGGTGGTTTTCGCTCTTCTTGGCCAGCGCATTGAACTCATCCATGGTGGTCAGCATCTTGGGAGAGGCCCTGACTTTGGCAACCCAGGCATCAAAACCGGCCTGATCCTGCGTGGCAATCGCCTTGAACTTCATGCCCGAGAAACCGGCTCCGCTATAACTGCTGGAGATACCGTCATACGCGCCTGCTTCATTGGCAATGAGATGCAACTTGGTCTGCATACCTGCCATGGCATAAATTTGCCCGCCCAGCTTGGGAATGAAGAAAGAGTTCATGACTGTGTCTGAAGTCACCCGGAAATTGACGGGGGTATTGACCGGGAATGCTAATTCATTGACCGAGGCAATCCCTAATTCTGGGTAGACAAACAGCCATTTCCAGTCGAGGGAAATGACATCAATCTGGATCGGCTTCACCGTAGAATCCAACGGTTTGTAAGGATCCAGTTCGTGGGACGTTTTCCAGGTAATGGTTGCCAGGATGACGATGATAATAATTGGCACGGTCCACACAACCGCTTCAATTTTATTGGAGTGAGACCAATCCGGAGTATATTTAGCGTTGGTATTTGATGCCCTGTATTTGCGGGCAAAGACCACAGCCATAATAATTACAGGGATCACCACAATTAACATCAGCCCCAAGGCGGTTAATATCAGTGATTTCTGCTCCAGACCAATCTGCCCTTTGGGGTTCATCAAGGCCATGTCGCAGCCGGTCAGCAAGCTGGCCGATGCGAGCAACAGCAAAGCACCCAAGCCCCTCTTTAATTCAAAAGGTCTCATGCAGTGTCCTTATGGTCGCAGGCTAAAGTTGTAAAAACGGGCAACATTGTGATCAGAACCAGAACATGTAAACAACATGAAAAATTAATCCCGAGATTGTGCAAAACTTGGCGAACGCATGTGAAAATTGTTAATCAACCATCCAAGTCACTATAAATAGTGCTTTTCCCTATAATTAATCAACAGAACTACCATCTCAAATTACAGTTGAACTCTGCACACTAAACTACCAACAAACCTCACATAGTATATGGATATATGAGGCTAAAATTTCGCCCTCCAGCATGAATAATAAACAGCTGCTAGCTACGATGATAAATGACCAATTAAATGCATCTGCATTTACATAGTTAAATGCACCCACAGATAGCTGCCCTATATTTCTGCTGCGTTTATTTTTAAAATCGGCTAACCAGAACAAGTCTGTCACTTGGCCCCTTGTTTGAATAATTTGTTTAATAAGTTATTATCAAACTATATAGACGCCATGCGAATATGGCGGTAGGTTGCGTCCTCTTGCTGCTGGTCAGCTACCCATTCCACTCTGTGCTTTTCCATTTTTCATACAGCAGGTATTGCCATGAGTATTACACGCAGAGATTTTCTCAACGGCGTTGCCATTACCATTGCGGCAGGCATCGCCCCCATCAATCTGCTCAAGGCTGCCGAAGGCGGCAGCGCGCTGGCGGATAAAACCTTGGCCTACCCGCCCGCCCTCACCGGCCTGCGCGGTAACCACCCGGGCTCTTTCGAACCGGCCCACAGCATCGCCCGTGACGGCAAGCAGTATGACTTTGCCAATCTCCCTCTTGAGGAAGAGTACGACCTGGTGATCGTCGGCGCTGGCATCAGCGGCCTGGCCGCCGCCTGCTTCTATCAGCAACTGCTCGGCGCAGATAAGAAGATCCTGCTGCTCGACAACCACGACGACTTTGGCGGCCACGCCAAGCGCAACGAGTTCACCACCCCCGATGGCCTGCGTCTGGGCTACGGCGGCAGTGAATCCCTGCAATCACCGCGTTCGGTATACAGCCCGGTGGCGCTTGGTCTGCTCAAGGCACTGGAGGTCAACATCGACGAGCTGGCCAAAGGGTTCCAGCAAACCTTCTATCCGGATCTGGGGCTGAGCCGCGGCGTCTATTTCGACGAGAAGCACTTTGGCGTCAACAAGATAGTGAACGGGGATCCGGGACATAACGTAGCGGATGACATCCCGCGCGATCGTCTTAACGGTCGTCCGCTGGCGGAGTTTATCGGTGACTTCCCCCTCGATGATGCCGACAAAGCAGCCCTGTTGGCCCTGCACGAATCGAAGATCGACTACCTGAGCGGCATGACCCGCGAGCAGCAGGACGAGTGGGTCACCCGCAACAGCTACACAACCTTCCTGCGCGATAAAGTGGGTCTGAGCGAGCGGGCAATCACCTACTTCCAGCAGCGTACCAACGACTTCCAGGCGGTCGGCATCGACGCCACCGCCTGCGCCGATGCGCGCCTCTGCGCCTTGCCGGGGTTCGACGGCCTAAATCTGACGCCGCTGGATGCAGAGGAGCAGGCGGAGCTGGACGATCCGTATATCTTCCACTTCCCGGATGGCAACGCCGGCCTCACCCGACTGATGGTGCGCAAGCTCATCCCGCAGGTGGCGCCGGGCCACACCATGCAGGATGTGGTGCTGGCCAAGTTTGACTACAGCAAACTCGACCTGCCCGAGCACAAGGTACGGTTGCGTCTTGGCAGCACGGCGCTACAGGCTAAAAACGTGCGCCTCGCCGATGGCAAGCTGGCGGTGGATGTCACCTACATCAAAGAGGGCAAGCTGCATCGGGTACGGGCCAAGCAGTCGATCATGGCGGGCTACAACATGATGATCCCCTATATGGTGCCCGAGATGCCGGAGCCCCAGAAGGAGGCTCTGCGCCAGAACGTCAAGGCGCCGCTGGTCTACACCAAGGTGGTGATCAAGAACTGGCAAGCATTCGTCAAGCTGGGGGTGCACGAGGTCTACTCCCCCGCAGCCCCCTACAGTCGGGTCAAACTCGACTATCCGGTCAACCTCGGTGGTTATGAGCATCCCAAAAACCCGGATCAGCCCATGTGCCTGCACATGGTCTATGTACCGACCCTGCCGGGCAGCGGCCTGTCGGCACGCGAGCAGTCCCGCAAGGGGCGCGCCATGATCCTCGGCATGCCATTCGAGCAGCACGAGCAGATGATCCGCGAGCAACTGCAGGGAATGCTCGGCAGCGCCGGTTTCAACCATGAGCAGGATATCCTCGCCATCACGGTCAACCGCTGGTCTCACGGCTACTCCTATATCACCAACACCCTGTTTGATGACGAGGAGCAGTGCGAGAAGTGGATCGAGCTGGGTCGCCAACCGATCGGCAACATCACCATCGCCAACTCGGATGCAGGCTGGAGCCCCTACGCCCACGCCGCCATCGACGAAGCGTGGCGCGCCGTCAACGAGCTGGTAGCCATGAGCAAGGGAGGTGCCCAATGAGCCGCGCCCTGTCACTGACCGCCAGCGCCCTGCTGCTGGCTCTGCCCGCCCTTGCCGCCAACGCAGCCCCCGCCATGTCGGCGGGGGAATACGTGGCCAAGCTCGGCGATTGCGCCGCCTGTCACACCAGCGAGACCAGCAAGCCGCTGGCAGGCGGCAAAGGATTCCCGACCCCTATCGGCACCGTATTTGCCACCAACATCACCCCCGACAAGACCCACGGTATCGGCAACTACAGCCTGCCGGAGTTCATCAAGGTGATGCGTGAAGGGGTGGCCCGCGACGGCCATCACCTCTATCCGGCCATGCCCTACACCGCCTACGCCAAGATGAGCGATAAGGATCTCGAAGATCTCTATCACTACCTGATGAAGGAGGTGCAACCGCTGGCCATCGCCAACAAAGAGAGCGACATCCCCTGGCCGCTCAACATGCGCTGGCCGCTGATGGGATGGAACTGGATCTACCACGACGACAGCCGCTTCACCCCGGTCGCAGGCAAGAGCGAAGAGTGGAACCGTGGCGCCTATCTGGTGCAGGGTGCCGGTCACTGCGGCAGTTGCCACACTCCGCGCGGGCTTGGCATGCAGGAGAAAGCGCTGACTGAGGCGGACCCTGTCTACCTAAGCGGGGCGGCGCTGGATGGCTGGTATGCCCCCGACATTCGCGGCAGCCGTTACAGCAAGCAGGCGCTGATCGATCTGCTGAAAACCGGCCGCAGCCAACATGAAGCGGTCGCTGGCCCCATGGGGGAAGTGATCACTCACAGCAGCCAGTATTTCAGCGACGCCGATCTGGCCAGCATCGCCACCTATCTCACCGATCTGAAAGATGAGCCGGTCGCGGAGAAAGGGGCCCGTGCCTATGCCAGTGCCAGCGGCAAGGCGGACTACGCCATGTACTGCTCCACCTGTCACGGGGTCAACGGCCAGGGCAATGACCACGTCATTCCCTCGCTGGTGAACAACCGCACCGTGCTGGCGAGCGATCCGTCGAGCCTGATCAACGTGCTGCTACACGGTGCCGAGACGCCCATTACGCAGGGGCATATCGGCTACCATATGCCGGGTTATGGCTGGGCTCTCAACGACGAACAGGTGGCCGAGCTGGTCAACACCCTGCGCGCTTCCTGGGGCAATCAAGGCACCGCCGTCAAGGCAGCGGCGGTCAAGGCCCAGCGCGAGCTGCACGGCAAGGAGTAAGGGCTGTCAGCCCTCTCTTGGCCAAGTGCCATAAAAAACGGGCCTCCACTGGAGGCCCGTTTGCTATTGATTAACCACGTTCCGGTGCTTATCCCTTGCGGGATTTTGGCCCCGGCAGTGGCGCCGTTGGCTGGCGGTAATCGCCATAGGGGAAGATATTGCGAAACCGCTGGGCCACCGGCTCGGGGATAGAGCGGGAGAAGATCAACTTCACACCATCGCCATCGCGCTGCCCCACAATGCGACCGCGTACCGTATCGTGGCGCAGGATCTGTTTGGCATGGTCAATAAAAGCGGGTGAGACCTTGCCCTGCTTGACCACCACCTTGCCGGGAGCAAGGCGGATCTCGAACAGGGCGCCACGCCCCAGCTTCATCAACCACCAGATCAGCGCAATCGCTACGATCAAGGAAATCCAGGCCATCTTCATCCCTCCCAAGCTCTTGATATCAGGCAGTATAAGCGGCCATGCGCCCCGATTGTTTGGCGCCGATCACAGCCCCCGCCTCAGCGCTATAGCGCCCCTTTGCTCAGCAATCCTTGCCCCAACCCACCAGCGTCTCGCGATAGAGAGCGAGCAGCGCCTCATCACGCACCGCCACCCCGACCTGCTGCGGACGATAGGCTGCCCAGTCATCGTGGGAGTGGCGCTTGCCATCGAACTTTTGCAGGGTGTGGCCGATGGCCGGACCGCTGGTGATAACCCGTACCGGCCCCTCGCGCAGGGTAAAGAGGGTCGGATCAATCACATAGGCGATGGCGGACGGATCGTGGACGTGGCAACCGGAGAGCCCCAGTTTCTCGGAGTAGAAGCGCAGATAGAAGCGGCTCACATCCCACAGGAAACGGCCCGGCTCTCCCGCCTTGTCCTTGAGCTCATCAAGATAGGCGCTGCTGAAGAAGCTCTGCTGGGTCACGTCCAGCCCGATGATCACCACAGGCCAATCGGCGGTAAAGACCCGGTCGGCGGCATCGGGATCATCGTGAATATTGGCCTCGGCATAGGGGGTCACGTTGCCACGATGGCCGTTGACGCCAAAGGCGCCGCCCATCACTACCACCTGTTTCACCAGCGAGACGATCTCGGGCGCCTGTTGTAGCGCCAGCGCCAGATTGGTCAGCGGGCCGATAGTGACTATGGTGATCTCCCCCGGCGCGGCTTTCACCGCCTCGACAATATATTGCCAAGCGGGGCGAGGATCCGGAGCGATAGTCACCTCCCCCGCCTCCATATCGCCAAAGCCGCTCGGGCCGTGGACTATGGTGGTGGGGCCAACCGGCTCGCGCAGCAGCGGGGCGGCAGCACCTTTGGCCACATCCGCCTTCATGCCGTACTTCTGCTTGAGCCAGAGGGCGTTGCGGGTGCCATTGTCGATGGTGGCGTTACCAAAAACAGTGGTGATGGCGAGCAGCTCGATGGCGGGGTGGGCCTCGGCAAACAGGATGGCCATGGCATCGTCGATACCCGGGTCGGTATCCAGAATGATTTTATGGGTCATGAGAAATTCCTACGGTGACAAACCCTGCGACAAAAGGGAGAGTCTACCCGGCTGACGGCCCCATATCCCGGCATGGGATCACAGAGCGGGCCTTTGCTCCCGGCAGCGGGGGCGCTGCTGGCGACAATTAGCATAAAAAACGCGGCCCTGTTGCCAGCGCCGCGCCCTTTATCGTTGTTCGTTATCTGCTATCTGGCAGTGATCTGCCTGACCGGATCCTCAGTGCTTGCGGTGCCAACGCGGTGAGGTCGCCTTCTCCCCCCAGGGGGTGACGCAGGGGAGCAGAGCCCCTTCAATCACCATCTCGCTGCCCGCCAGCGCTTCGGCGATCTTCTGGTGCAGCACCCGCAGTACCTTGCCCTCGTGCTCGGCCAGAGAGTGGCCCGCGGCAAAGAATTCCGGCTGATATTGCAGTGCCAGCTTCTGGGCGAATTCGTAGGTGTTGAAGCAATCCGGCATCCGCTCAACCACATCTTCAAGCCGGGCCAACAAGCTGTTCAGTTCCCTGGTCATAGTGCTCTCTCCGTGTAGGTTAATAGCCAAAAACTACCCCTTATTAGATAAGTCACCAACGAGCAAACCACAAAAGTGTGGGGAGACACACAGTTCTCTCTTGCGTCCGGCTCATGGTGAACGGCAGACAGCTTGCCAGCTTTACATTCCGGTAACAAACAGCTAGATTTAGACCGACTAATCAGTCGGTCATTTTTCATGCGGAGAACAACATGGGTGCGGCGCAGCTTCAACACACTCCTGAGGATATCCTCGCCATCAAGATGTCCCTGCCGGATCAGCTGGCGCGGCTCAAGCGGGCGAGTCTGGCTCACCCCATGCCTACCCTGGCCGAGCGCCGGGCGCAGCTGACCAAACTCAAACAGGCGTTGCTCGCCCACAAGGGACAGCTGTGCAAGGCGCTGGCGGCAGATTATGGTCAGCGCAGCCACTACGACAGCCTGATCGCCGATGTGCTGCCCTGCATCATGCAGATCAACTACACCCAGAAGCGGCTCAAACGCTGGATGCAGCCCCACCGCCGTCACACCGGCCTGCTGCTGGCCCCCGCCAAAGTGGAGGTGCACTTCCAGCCGCTCGGGGTAGTCGGCATTATCGTGCCGTGGAACTTTCCGGTGATGCTGAGCCTTGGCCCCCTCATCACCGCCATCGCGGCGGGCAACCGGGCGATGCTGAAACTCTCCGAGTTCACCCCTCATACCAACGCCGTGCTGCGCACCATGCTCACCAGCGTGTTTGACGAAAACGAGATCGCCATCATCGAGGGAGATGCCCAGATGGCGGCAGCGTTCAGCTCACTGCCGTTCGATCACCTGCTCTTTACCGGCTCCACCATGGTGGGCAAGCTGGTGATGGCCGCCGCCGCGCCCCAGCTCACCCCCCTCACCCTTGAGCTGGGTGGCAAGAGCCCCTGTCTCATCGCCCCCGACATGCCGGTCGCCACCGCGGTCGAGCGGATGATCTTCGGCAAGAGCCTCAACGCCGGGCAGATCTGCGTCGCCCCCGACTATGTGCTGCTGCCCCGCAGCGAGGTGGATAACTTTATCGCCGCCTATCGCCGCCACTTCAGCAAGCTCTACCCGCAGGGGCTCAATAGCGCCGACTACGGCGCCATCATCAACGACCGCCAGTATCAACGTCTCGTCAGCTGGCTCGATGAAGCCGAGCAGGCGGGTGCCCAGCTCCATCCCTGTGGCAGCCCGGCCCGCGACGACCAGCGTCGCCTGCTGGTGCCCCATCTGCTGACCGGGGTGCCGGGTCAGTGTCAGGTAATGCAGCAGGAGATCTTCGGGCCGCTGCTGCCGCTCATCCCCTACGACACCCTGGAGGAGGCGCTCGCCTATGTGGCCGAGCGGCCCCGCCCGCTGGCCCTCTATCTGATGAGCTTCGATCCCGAGTTGCAGGCGCGAGTGACCCGGGAGACCCACTCCGGCGGCATGGCGATCAACGAGAGCCTGTTTCAGGTGGCTGCCGACGATGTGCCGTTTGGCGGCATCGGCGCCTCCGGCATGGGCCACTACCACGGCCACGAGGGGTTTCTTACCTTCTCCAAGGCAAAAACCGTGCTGACCCGCGGCAAGTTCACCACCGGCTCCCTGATCCATCCCCCCTACCACAGCTGGATCCAGAAGCTGATGATGGCCTTCTTCCTGCGCTGATGGAGATGACAATGAAGCCGGCTATCCCGCAGCCACAAACCATGACCGACAAGCGCCGCCAGATCCTGGATGCCGCCCTCGCCCTCTGCGCCGAAGATGGCCTGCAGGGGGCCGCCACCGCCCGTATCGCCAAGGCGGCCGGGGTGGCCAACGGCACTCTGTTCCACCACTTTCCGAGCAAGGAGGCGCTGATCCTCGCCCTCTATCAGGATGTAAAGACCCGGATGGGGAGCGCCATCCATGAAGCAGATCCCACCCTGCCGCTGTACGACCAGACCCGCCACTACTGGCAGCTGGCGATGGGGTGGATGCTCGCGCATCCCAATGAGCTCAAATTCGTGCTGGGCTTCTTTCACTCTCCGCTGCTGGCCAGACCGGCCCGCAGCCAGATCCTGAACGATGCCCTGCGCTTTCTGCCAGCCCTGCTGGCAAAGGGGCAGGCCAGCGGCGAGCTGATGCAGGCTCCCGCGCCACTGTTGCTGGAGGTGTGTCAGGGCCAGTTCCTCGCCTGCGCATCACTGTTTGTCGATCAACCGGAGCTGGGAGAGGACGACTACTGGCAAGCCAGTGCGTTCGCCCTCTTCTGGTCAGCCATCTCAGGAGCCAATCCTCATGCAAACACGGATGTTTGAACCTGCGGCAGCCCTTGGCCGCCGCCTCTGGATCACCACTCTGCTCTGGGTGGTGGGTCGCACCCTCTGTCGCGCCGCCCGCACCGACGAGGCAGTGCGCCGTGAATTGGCGCCGTTGCCGGACGGGCTGGCTATTCGCCTCGAAGTGGGCGGCATCGGCTACGCCATGAACATGCACAAGCAGGGTGGCCGCTGGTATCCCGGCGCGCCAGTCGCCCCTCATGCCACCATCCATCCGCTACGGGTGCGCTTCAAGCATCCCAATATCGCCTTTCGCGCCCTGAGTTTTCGGCTCGGGGTCAATCAGGCATTTGGCGAAAACCGGCTGCTGGTGGAGGGAGATCTGACCGTTGCCATGCATCTGGTACGGGGGCTTGAGCAGTTGCAGTCCCTGATCCTGCCCGCCTTTATCGCGCGGCCTCTGCTGCGCCACTATCCCGCCCCGACCAACAAGATCGGCCGGGCCTGCAACATCTATCTGGGTCTGGTGACCGGCTAACGCGCAAGGAGCCTTGAAATGAGCCGCTATTACGATTTTTTCTGCCCGGTCAAACTGCTGGCCGGTGAACAGGCGCTGGAGCAACTGGCCAGCGAGCTGGCCAGCCTCGGGGCCCGTCGCCCGCTGCTGCTGACCGACAAGGGGGTCAATGCCACCGGCCTTGCCACCCTGCTGGCCAATGTGCTGGCCGAGGGGGAGCTGCCGGTTGCCGCCATCTGGGACGAGATCCCGGCTGACTCTTCCACTGCCGTGGTGGAGCGGATCGCCAAACGCTACCGCGAGCTCGACTGCGACAGTCTGGTGGCGCTGGGGGGCGGCTCGGTCATCGACACCGCCAAGGCAGTCAACATTCTCACTTCCATGGGGGGGGATCATCTGCTCGACTACTCGGGCGCCGGTTGCCTGACCCGTCCCCTCAAGCCGCTGGCGGTGGTGCCCACCACGGCGGGCACAGGATCAGAAGTGACATTGGTTGCAGTGATCAAGGATGAGGCGAGCGGGCGCAAGGTGCCCTTCACCTCCCCCTTCCTGCTGCCCCAGCTGGCGGTGCTCGACCCGCGCCTGACCCAGGGACTGCCCCTCAATATCACCGCCGCTACCGCCATGGATGCCATGACCCACGCCATCGAGGCCTTTATCGGTACCGCCAAGAACCCGGTGAGCGATGCGCTGGCCCTGATGGCAGTGGAGAAGATCGCCAGCGCCCTGCCGCAAATCATCCACGAGCCGCAAAACAAACAGCTGCGGCTGCAACTGGCGGAAGGCTCCACGCTGGCTGGCATGGCTTTTTCCAACTCCATGGTGGGGCTGGTGCACGCCCTCGGCCACAGTCTGGGAGCCCGCTGCCATCTGCCCCACGGGCTGTGCATGAACCTCTTTTTGCCGACCGTGCTCGACTACAACCGCCCCGAGGTGGATAGCGAGTTGGCCCGGCTGCTGTTGCCGCTGGTGGGGGCAGAGCGCTTTGCTGCCACCCCGGCCCATCAGCGGGCGGAGGCGACCATCACAGCTATTCGCACCCTGCGCGACACCTTGTGGCAAGCGGTCAAGCTGCCGCGCACCATGAGCGAGGCTGGGGTAAGCGATCGCTCGCTACTGACCGAGATCCGCGATCTGGCGGTCAACGACGGTGCCCTGCTGTTCAATCGCAAGGACGCCGACCGTGAGCAGTTACTCACCCTGCTGGAGCGAGCCTGGGTCTGATCCCTCCCCTTTGCCAATAATCTTGTGCTGACACTAACGCGGTGCCCGACTCACCATCGGGCACCTTGATCTACATCGCGATATCGATGCGCCCTCTGTCAAAGGGGGATGATATTGACCACGGGCTCTCATTATCTGTTCTATACCTTGGCTAACCGCTATCTTGTGCCAACAACACCATCTTGATGCCAGAGGTGCCCACCATGAGCGAGATTATTCATCAGGCCAACCAGCAACAGTTTATCTGTATGGTTGAGGGGAAAGAGTCGAGACTGCGCTACCGGCGCCTCGATGCCAAGACCATCGACGCCTACAGTACTTTCGTCCCCCCCGAGCTGCGGGTGCAGGGGATTGCCGATCAGCTGGCGCGCGCCTTCTTCAACTGGACTCAGGCGGAGGGGCTCACTATAGTGCCGAGCTGTCGCTACATTGATGTCTGGTTACGCCGCAATGCCAACAACTGAACCTCTGAACACCGTCCTCGAACAGCAATTCCAAGCCAAAACAGAAGCCCTGCTGCGGGCCGATCCGCAGCGGATGGCCTGCCTGCAAGCCGCGGCCGAGCTCAATCTGCCCGACTGGGCGCTGGGGGCCGGTTTTATCCGCAACCTCATCTGGGATCACCTTCACCACAAGGCGGTGCCCACCCCGCTCAACGATATCGACCTTATCTATCTCGATAAAACCGATCCGCAAGGGCTGGCCGAAGCGGAGCACGAAGCTTGGCTCGCCAAACGCCTGCCCGGCCAGCAGTGGGAGGTGCGCAATCAGGCCCGCATGCATACTCGCCAGCTGGTAGCGCCGTTTGCCAGCAGCCTTGAGGCGCTCAGCCATTGGGTCGAGGGGCCCACCTGCATCGGCGTACGCCTCACCCGGGATGGCGAGTTCGAGTGGCTTGCCCCCTACGGCTTTGCCATCAACTGGTCGCTGCAAGTGAGTGCCAACCCCAAATGTCGTCAGGACAAACAGATTTTTACCCGGCGCATCAAGGAGAAACGCTGGCAGGCTATCTGGCCTGACCTTCAGGTAAACTGGCCATAACCTGATTGCAATCTTTCGATAACCTTGGGCACACTAGGGGAAAAGCTGGTTGTAACTCAATGGGTTAAATAATGCGCGACTTCTTCTCTCTCGAACGCTGGCTACCGGGCCTCGCCGCCCTGCTGCATTACCAGCGCGCCTGGTTGATGCCAGATCTTCGCGCCGGACTCTCGGTGGCGGCAGTGGCGCTGCCCGTCGCCATCGCCTATGCCGAGCTTGCCGGGGTGGGTGCCATCGTCGGCCTCTACTCCTGCATCCTGCCCATGCTGGTCTATGCCCTGTTTGGCACCTCCCGCCAGCTGATCGTCGGCCCTGATGCCGCCACCTGTGCGGTCATCGCCGCCGTGGTAACGCCGCTGGCCGCAGGCGACCCCACCCGTCACTGGCAACTGGTGATGACCATGACCGCCATGACCGGCTTCTGGTGCCTGATTGCCAGCCGCTTCAAGCTGGGGGTGCTAGCGGACTTTCTCTCCCGCCCGATCCTGATGGGGCTGCTCAATGGTGTGGCCATCACCATCATGGTGGGCCAGCTCTCCAAAATCTTCGGCTTCACTTTCAGCGAACGTTACCTCATCGAGCGGATCGCCAGCGGCGCCACCTATATTACCCAGACCCATCTGCCGACCCTGGCCATGAGTCTGGTAGCCCTGCTCACCCTGCTGCTGGCCAAGCGCTACAAACCGGCATGGCCCTCCTCCATGGTGGCCATGGTGGTGACCGCTGCGCTGGTGTGGGGCTTTAATCTCGGCCAGTTTGATATCGCCACCCTGGGGGCGGTGGGTTCCGGCCTGCCCGCCTTCCAGATGCCGGAATTTCCCCCCGGCCTGATGCGGGAGCTGGTGCTGCCCGCCCTTAACCTCGCCATGGTGAGCTTCGTCTCCATGATGCTGACCGCCCGCAGCTTTGCCGCCAAAAACGGTTACGAGATAGACGCAGACAAGGAGTTCCGGGCGCTGGGCATGGCCAACCTCGCCTCCGCGGTCTCCCAAGGCTTTGCCATCAGCGGAGCGGATTCGCGCACCGCGGTCAACGATGCTAACGGCGGCAAGAGTCAGCTGGTCTCCATCATCGCCGCGGCGGTGATCGCTTTCATCACCTTCTATCTGACGGCACCGCTCAAATACATTCCCACCGCCGCCCTCGGGGTGGTGCTGGTGATGGCTTCCCTGTCGCTCACCGATTTTCGCGGCCTCTGGGCCCTGCGCCACTCCGATCGCTCCGCCTTCTGGCTGGCGCTGGTCACCTTTATCAGCGTGCTCACCATGGGGGTGATCCCGGGGATCACCCTTGCCGTGCTGCTGGGGCTGTTCCAGTTCCTGCGCAATGTGATGCGCCCCACCGACCAGCTGCTTGGCATGGATGACGAGGGGGTAGTACGTACCCTGGGGGACAACGAACAGGCCAAGGCGATCCCGGGTATTCTGGTCTATCGCTTCAACTCGCCGCTCACCTACTTCAATGCCCCCTATTTCAAGCGGCGGGTGCTGGCCCTGCTGGTGCAGGATCCCCGAGCCCCCAAGTGTCTGGTGATCGATGCGGTTGCCTGCTTCACCCATCAGGACATCAGCGTGATGAGCATGGTGGGAGAGCTGCACAAAGAGCTGAAACGGCGCGGTATCCATATGGTAATGGCGGGTCGCCACGGCCAGATGACTCACTGGCTAAAGCAGGCGGGCGTGCGGGTGGGCGATGAAGGGATCATCCTCTGCCCCGACATGTATCAGGCGCTGCGCCTGACCCGCTGCTACCGCGAGCCGGTGTTCAAGGATGATGCGGTGGTGGAGAGTACCACAGATGCCATCCGCTCGAATTGGCCGCAGGATGATGCCCTGCCCGACTCGGCTCGCCTCACCCTGCCAAGCGAACAGGAGGCGGGCGCCACACCTGCCTGATCCCTTGGCCTGCTCCCCTGGCCGGTGCAATCCTGCACAAGGATTGCACCGGCCTTGGCCTTGGTGTTAAATGCGCCCCCAGAGGGCACTCCCCCGTGCCCTCCCAGCTGTTGGACATGCCATGCAATCTCAATCCCACGCCGGCCCGGGCACCCTCTTTACGCTGACCTGGCCGCTCTTTATCGATCTCGCCCTGCACTTTCTGACCGGCGCCCTCAATACCTTCATGGTGGGTCACGTCTCCTATCAGGGAGTGGCGGCGCTGGCGGTCGGCAATCAGGTGTTCGATCTCGCCATCACATTGTTCAGCTTCGTCAGTATCGGTACCAGCGTGGTGATCACCCAGTATCTGGGGGCGGGCGATCGGGAGAAGAGTCGGGTGGTGATCCACACCGCCATCGGCTTCAACCTGCTGATCGGTCTGGTAGCGGCCATTGGCGTGATGGCGGGGGCCAGCACCATGCTGGCGCTGATGAACTTGCCTGCCAACCTGATGAGCGACGGGACGCTTTACTTGCAGATCATCGGTCTCTGCCTGTTGCCGGAAGCGGCAGCCCTCTGTCTGGCAGCCACCCTGCGCGCTCACGGCCACACCCGTCAGGCGATGTATGTGACCCTCATCGTCAACCTCATCACCTTCGTCGGCAACCTGCTGCTGCTCTACGGCTGGTTCGGTCTGCCCCAGCTGGGGGTCGCAGGCGTTGCCATCAGCACGGTCGCGGGCCGACTGGTGGGCGTGGTGCTGCTGGTGTGGCTGGTAGCCCGCAAAACCGGCATTCGCCTGGTGGTGCGCGATATCGTCCACCCCAGCCGGGAGATGCTGGGCAAGGTGCTCCATATCGGCCTGCCGGCGGCAGGAGAGAATCTCTCCTGGATGCTGCAGTTTATGGTGGTGACAGCCTTTGTCGGACTGCTGGGTGACAAGGCGCTGGCGACCCAATCCTACTTCTTCCAGATCTGCCTGTTTATCCTGCTGTTTGGCCTCTCTATCGGCCTTGGCAACGAGATCATCATCGGTCATCTGGCAGGTGCCAGGCAGTTCGATCGCGCCTATCAACAGCTGCTCAAGAGCCTCAAGCTGGGGTTGGCAGTCACCTGCGTCATCGCCGTGGCGGCTGCCCTCAATGGCCGTACCATCATCAGCCTCTTTACCGATGATGCCGACATCATCACGCAGGTGGCGCAACTGTTTCTTATCAGCCTTATCCTCGAACCCGGCCGCACCTTCAATCTGGTGGTGATCAACGCCCTGCGGGCCACCGGGGATGCCCGTTTCCCCCTCTACATGGCGTTGCTCTCCATGTGGGGAATTGCCGTGCCACTCTCCTATTTCCTCGGTATCATGCAGGGTTATGGACTGGTCGGTATCTGGCTGGCGCTGGCCTGCGACGAGTGGGTGCGCGGTCTGGCCATGTTCTGGCGCTGGCGCAGTCGTCGCTGGCAAAACAAAATTCTTGTTGAAACAAAAGCGGAATCACAATGAAGAAGATAGGACTCTTGCTGGCTGCCATCCTGCTCAGCCCCCTGGCCATGGCACAAACTGCCCCTGCCGCTCCCAAGGCTCAAGCCACCCAGACCTGGTATGTGGCCCCCATCGCCATCGATGAAACCAGCGACGCCCAGAAGGCGCTGACCAAGGACTTCATGGCCCAGATGATCAAGACCATCAAGATCAACGAGTACCAAACCGGCAAGGCGGTGGGCAACACCAAAAAGCCCAAGTGGCTGATCCGCACCAAGCTGATCCCCGCCAGCAACGAGCCGCTGGTCGGCAAGAAGCACCCGCAGGGTCTCACATACGGCAAGGGCAATCCGACCCAGGAGATCGTCGGCGAGCTGTTGATGAATGGCACCCTGGTGGCCCACATCGGCCAGGGCTGGCGCGAGCCTATCGTCCCGGGCACGCCGGTGGCTGACAAACTCTCCATCGCCAACTATCGCTACGCCATCGGGGATCAGGCCAAGTCGGCGGATCTGGAAGAGCTGGCCGCCCAGATTGGCTTTGAAGCGGGCAAGGTGATCCACCGCGACGGCAAGCCGCTGCCCGAGAAGAAAAAGAAAAAAGAGTAAATGCCATACCGGTTATATGAAGGGGCGCTATGCCCCTTTTTTGCTGCCGTTTACCGGCTCGCGACCATCATCCCGCCGTCACAACTGTGATCAGGATTCCAGTTTATCCCTCTCCCTCTGACTAATGAATATCTGATCTGCTTTTGATTCAACGAGTTAAAAACCACATTCTTTATGCAGCAAACCATTGTTGCCGAATTGGATCCGGATCACATTTATCTGGGGGGGTAAGGGGTAGTTTGGTCTCTAAGGCACAATCAAGCGAAACCAAGGAGGCTCCATTACATGTTCCCAGAGTACAGAGAACTTATCTCGAAACTGAAGAGCAGTGATGTCCATTTCCAGAAGAAGTTTGACTTGCACAACGACCTGGATGCGGAGATTAGAAAGCTGGAAAAACATCACGCCAGCGACTATAGCGCCGAGGTGAGGGATCTGAAAAAACAGAAACTCAAACTGAAAGAGGAGATATACGACATCCTCAAACAACATCCACAATAGATGCCTCGAAGATAATCCGGATAAGCAATTTATCCCTCAGCCCGGCCCAAGCGCCGGGCTTTTTATTGTTTTAGTCAATTAGTTGATCCGCCACACTACCGACAGTAGCGGTTGTTTGTTACATTTTTCATTTTGGATTCAAGGCACAGATGTGATGGTAACATGACCATAAATCGCGTTTTTTATCATCTTTTACTGCTTTGCATCTTATCTGGCCTCCAGCCACTGCGAGCCCAGGAGCCAGTGCTGGAGTTGTGGCACTCCCAGCAGGCCGGATATGTGATCGACGACGTGATCACGCGATTCAATCAGGAAGGCAATCACAAGGTTCACGTCACCCAGATCGAGCCCGGCAAGATCAAGGCAGACATCCTGCTGGCTGCGCAAGCCAGGGGGCTGCCCGACTTGATGCTGATCCCGTCCGACTTTATCGGCCTCTACCGACAGATGTCCCTCGCCCCCCTGCCAACCGGATGGTTCTCATCTGCACTGATGAGCAGTGCTCTGCAATATGTCACCCTGGATCAGCAACGCTGGGGCATGCCCATGATGCAGGGCAACCATCTGATGCTGTTTTACAATAAGGCGCTGGTCTCAACACCGGTGACCCAATGGCAGCAACTGGCAGCCATCACTCCGGCCCTCAAGGCCAAGGGGATCCAGCCCGTCAGCTGGCCCTACCACGACATGTACTACTTTGCAGCATTTCTGCTCACTTTTGGTGGCTCGCCAGTGACCGAAGGGCGCATCACACTCGACACGCCGGCCATGATTCAGGCACTGGAAGCGTACCGTACGGTCGCCAGAGAGAAGTGGGGCGATCCCGAGTGCGACTATGATACCGCTCTCGCCAATTTCAACGACGGCAAGAGTGCCTATCTTGTCAACGGGGACTGGGCCTTCAATGACCTGGTGAAAAACATGGGAGAACAGCTTGGGGTTGCCATGCTGCCTCACTGGGAAGATCGCCCGATGCACTCCATGAGCGGCGCCTACGTCCTGAGTGTATCTCGTTGGGCAATGGCAGATGAAGAACGTCAGACCGTCATCAAAGCCCTGATGGCCTTTATCCAGCGGGACGATATTCAGCAATTGATCTATCGACAGGGTTCGCTGTTACCAATCAACCAGCGGGCTTTTTCCGCTATCAACCAATACCCCGCCCTGCACGAAAAGGTGCTGCTGGAACAGTTCACCCTCAGTACACCCATGCCTTCAGAGAGCGCCATGTCCATTGCCTGGCAGGCGATGGACAAGGGGTTCGAGCGTTTCAAGGAGGGAAGCAGTGCCGCTGAAGCAGCTCGCTATATGCAGCAACTGGCCGATCAGCAATACCAGCAGGTCAAGTCAAAATGAGCCACCGCACCTTTCGTCTCGGTCCTACGCTCATCGTCATACTGTTCACCGCAGCCCTGCTGCCAGCGCTGCTGGTAAGCGGCATATTGCTGGCTCGTCAACACCAGATCATTGCCCAGAGCGAACAATCCCAACTGGAGCGAGCCCTCACCAGCATGACCCGTGAGGCACGCTTTCGCAGCGAATTGATCGGAACCCAGCTTCAACAACTCAGCAACGATCGGGTGCTTAATCAGGCACTCGAGAATTTTCTCTTCTCCAGTCATGCCCGCCTGGCGCTGGCGGCCTTTATCAAGTCCAACAGTCTGCTGACCTCAGCCTACCTGATCGATGATCAGGGTCGGGTAGTAGAGTACATCAACGGCCGAGCCTCTTACCTTGAATCGAGTACCCTGATGCCACAGCTGATGGCATGGAGCGAGACGCGGGAAGCCAAACAGGGCAAGCATTTGCTGATGCCTGTGGATGATCCCTTGCTGATCGGCGATATGGAACAGGATCGCAGTGGCGGGTTGGCGCTGGTGGCCCCCATCTATCGCAATCATCAGAGGGCCGGGGTGATGCAGACCCCAGCGGGCTTTGTGATGGCCATCCTCCCCTGGAGGCAGATGGCCCAACTGCTGGAACCCTATCTGAAGGGGAGCGAGTATCTGGTGATTTCACAAGGAGATACCCGTCTCTATGAAGGCTCACACAACAACACCAAAGATATGAACGACCGGGTACCCAGCCAGATGGCACAGCTCTTGACCATCGGCTGGCCACAACTGGAAGAGACCATCACCCCAACCATCACCCTCTACAGCTACAGCGATGACAGGGTGAGCGAGCTAAACAAATCTCAGCAGTTGTTGACCGTCAGCATCGCCGTCATGTTGCTGCTGGTGGCCATCGGCTGTATCTGGCTTACCCGCTGGCTCACCCGACCGCTGCGCTCGCTGGCAGCCCTGGTGCGCAGTTACGGCAAGGGCAACTACCAGCAACAGCAAGCACCGCTGCGCTTTGTGGAATACGATGAGGTGCGTCGGCTGCTGCAGGAGATGGCCTATACCATCTCTGCCCAGGTAAGAGCGCTCTATCAACAGAATGAACAGCTGCAGCAGGCCAACAGCGAGAAAGAGGCCTTCAATCAGCGGCTGCTCGGCTTCAACGATGAACTGGAGCAAGAGGTCGCCTCGCAAACGACCGCCCTGCGCTCGGCCCTGAGCCGGGAGGAGCGCAGCCGCCATATCCTGCAATCATGGTTGCAGTTCGGTCTGCACCAGCAGCTGGATATCGATATTGCCGAGCTGGCCAGCTCCGCCCTGTTGCAGCTCTCCCAGCTCTATCCCGGCCACCGCTGGGGGCTGGTGATCCGCCGCGATGGCGAGCCCCACTACTCCCTGACCCAGGGGGTCGATGCCCCCTTGCGTGATCCCCTGCAGGAGAAACTGACCCAACTGATGGATGAGGAGGTTAAACACTCCGAATGCCAGTGGGATAATGCCTCCTGGAAGATCATGACCCTACCCGGCAGCCAGAGTGGTGTGCTGTTTGGTTATCTCATGGTGAGCGCCGAGGGGCTGGAGTCCGAAGACAGGGCCATCTTGCGGTTGTTTGCCAAACAGCTGGCGGTAGGCATCGAGGGGCGCCTCTTCACCGACGAGCTGGCGCGGGTCGCTCGCACTGATAACCTCACCGGCCTCCCCAACCGACAGGCGTTCGAAGAGGCGTTTCATCACTATCAGACGGTGCTTGCGCGCCATCCGGAACGTCACCTCGCGCTCTTCATGCTCGACCTTAACGGCCTCAAACGCACCAACGACCAGTATGGGCACGAGGCGGGCGACGCCCTGCTGATCCAGATGGCACGACTACTGCGCACGCTGTGCCGACAGAATGAGAGCATATTCAGAATGGGAGGAGACGAATTCGTGCTACTGGCGGAGGCGGATCACCTTGCCTGCCAACAGCTGGCAGGCAGACTGGAGGCAAGCCAGCAGCACGCCATCGTGCAACATGGGGAGCACAGATTCCCGCTGCGTTTCGCCATCGGCTGGAGCAGTAGCGACCAGACCCCGTTGGCAGAGCTGAGCCGGGTGGCGGACGACGCCATGTATGCCGACAAAGCCCGCTTCTATCAGGGGCAACGCTAAAAGCGGTGACCTCCGGCGTTGGCGAGCCTTTCGCCAACCCCCTGATTAGCTCGCAAAAATGGTGCGCAACGCTAGACGCGGCGCAGACCATGACTAAGATAGGGGCTCTTGATATCGCGACTTGATAGGGAGTAGGAAATGGAGTTAGTACTTGGCCCGCTGGAGGCCCGTGTCATCGGGTGTCTGATTGAAAAAGAGATCTGCACCCCGGATCAATATCCCCTCTCCCTTAATGCACTGGTCAATGCTTGCAACCAGAAGAGTAACCGTGAGCCGGTACTGGATCTGGCCGAACTCGATATCCGCGCCGTGGTGGACGAGCTGATCCGCCGACGCCTGGTAGTCAACACGGCAGGTTTCAATGCCCGGGTACCCCGCTACCAGCACAGATTCTGCAACACCGAGTTTGGTGAACTGAAATTCGATGCGCAGGAACTCGGCATCATCTGCGAGTTGCTGCTGCGCGGCCCGCAAACCCCGGGGGAGCTGCGTTCGCGCACCAATCGCCTCTGCAGTTTTGATGACGTGACCGAGGTAGATGCCGTACTCAATCGCCTCATCGAACGTGGCCCTTACGTGGTCAAACTGCCACGTGAGCCGGGCAAGCGCGAATCCCGCTACGCCCACCTGTTCAGCGGGGAGGTGGATATCCAGGCGATGATGGATGCCACCCCTGCGGCTGCCTATGCCTCCCCGGCCGCCGACCGCCTGAGCGAGCTGGAGCAGGAAGTAAGCGAGCTCAAGAGCCGTCTCGCCGCCATAGAAGCACGACTGGCTGCACTGGATGGTCAGGGCTGATCGCCCTTACCATCGCCCATCTCTATCAGGGAGCCGGGGCTGATGTCCCCGGCTCCCTGCGTTTTTTTATCGTGAGGAAGTGCCCGTGATCACCCTGATTAAAGAGTCTGACCACCAGAAGATGCCCTGGAAGAACCAGCGGGGCACCACCAGCCAGATCCTCATCTCCCCCAAAGGGACGAGCCTCGCCAAACTCGACTTTGACTATCGACTGAGCTCGGCCCCCATCAAAAGCGCAGGTCCCTTCTCCCCCTTTCCCGGCTACCAGCGCATTTTGCTGCCGGTGAGCGGGGCAGGCTTTGTACTCAACGGCCACCCCTACGCTACCTTCGAGGCGGCGCACTTTAGCGGCGATGAGGAGATCCACTGCGAGTTGCTGAAAAAAGAGGTGACCGATCTCGGGCTTATCTACCATCCGGATCGCATCAGCGCCAACGTGCGGGTGCTGAACCTCCCCTTCCCGCTGACCCTTACCCTCGAGCCGGAGAAGACTTACCTCTGTCACCTGCTGAGCGGCCAGCTGACCGTGCAGGACAAAGAGGTGGCCATCAACGAGACGCTGGTGGTCACCGGTGAAGAGAGCATTCACTTCGAATGCCAGAAGAAGAGCGCCATCGCCTTCTTTACCCTGCAGGCCAAATAGCACGAAAGTCAGCAATGTATAGTCATGCCACACCACAACAAGCGACAGATATGAAAAAGCCGGGAAATCCCGGCTTTTTCTATTGAGGCAACCGGCTCAATGCCGGTCAGCACCTTAGTTAACCTTGAAGGCGCCCTTCATCATGGCGAAGTGGCCGGGGAAGGAGCAGAAGAAGGTGAGATCCTTGCCCGCCAGACCGTCGGTCTTGAAGGTGACGCTGCTGCTCTCGCCACCGCCGATCAGCTTGGTATGCGCCAGCACGCGGGGATCATCCTTGGGCAGATAGCCGTTCTCGGCCCCGGCGCTCATCCCCGCCGTCGCCACAGTCTGATAGTCTGCGGTGCTGGCCAGCACCCAGTTATGGCCCATGGCGGTCACAGGCAGCTTGCCGGTATGGTTCAGAGTGACCGTCACCTCCTTGCAGGTGGCCGGAACGCTCATCTCTTTGAGGTTGTACTGCATGGCATCATTGCCTTCGATGACCAGTGCGCACTCATCGGCCAGAACCGGGGCAGCCAGAGTACTCAGAAACAGCAGGGTAATCGCCTTTTTCATCATCTTCTCCTTTGATTGGCAATGGATGGCAACAGCGTGGCGTATATGCTTCGCAAAGATGCCGTCTAAATCGACCTTCATTTTACTCAATTGTTTTCAATCGGCGATGGGTTTTGGCCAAAGCTGCGGGCCAGGTCACCAGACGGTGCTCTACTCGCCACTATCTCCCATCACGGATGGACGATACGACCCGCTACAGCAACAGGTTCAAAACTGTTTAATTTTTTCTGCTCTTTTCCCCCCGATTGCCCCTATCAGGGCTCGCCCGGCGAGCGCCCCTTGGCTAAGCTAGCGCCCCGATATGAACCTTCTCCAGATGAGAGCGCCGGATGATTGCGATGACCCCCGTGGCGGCCCTGCGCGGCCTGCTGCTGACCCTGCTGCTGGCGCTGACCGGCTGCCAGCCGACCCCGCCAGCCCAGACCCGTATTCAGGGCAAGACCATGGGCACCTACTATGTGGTGACCCTGAGCGATAGCTACCCCGGTGGGGAGCCCTCCCTCAAAAGCGATGTAGAGAGTCTGCTGGCCCGGATGAACAAGGAGATCTCCACCTACGATCCCGACTCCCTCATCTCCCGATTCAATCAGGGGCCCGCCAATACTCCGTTTGCCATCCCGCCCGCCATGGCCATCATAGTCCAGCAGGGGATTGATGCCGGTAAGCTGACCGATGGCAAGCTGGATGTGACCGTGGGGCCTCTGGTCAATCTGTGGGGCTTTGGCCCGGACAAACGCCCGGTCAAGCGACCCGATGGGGCGGCCATCGCCGCCGCCCGCCACAAGGTGGGCATCGACAAGCTGACCCTGACCCCGCAAGGGGATCACTTCCTGCTCGAAAAAACGATCCCGGATCTCTATCTCGACCTCTCCACCCTGGGCGAAGGGGCTGCATCGGATGAAATCGCCGCCCTGCTCGAGGGCAAGGGGGTACACAACTACCTGATCGAAGTGGCCGGTGCGGTACGCAGCAAGGGCAACAACAGCAAGCGTTCACCGTGGAGAGTGGCCATCGTCGAACCTTCCGATCAGCCGGGAGCGTTTTCCGATATCGTCATCCCCAACGGTATGGCGCTCAGCACCGCAGGCAGCTATCGCAACTACTACGAGATAGATGGACAGCGTTACTCCCATATCATCGACCCCGCCACCGGCCAGCCGGTCACCCACAAGCTGGTCTCCGCCAGCGTGATCACCCCGACCGCGCTGGAGGCCGACGCCCTCGATACCGCGCTGATGGTGATGGGGCCCGAAGTGGGGATGGCATTTGCCAAGCAGCACCAGCTGGCGGCCTATCTCATCATCAAGACCGAGCAGGGGTTCAAGGCCAAGTACACGCCCCAATTCGCCCACTATCTGGCGAAGCAACCGACAGAAAAGCACTGATAAACAGAAGGCCCCGATAACGGGGCCTTCTCATTACGGTTGATGATGAACTTGTCACGGGCTATTCGATGGTCACCCGGTGAGGGGCTGGCGTTTCCACCTGCTTGGGCAGTTGCAACGTGAGGATACCGTTCTCGAACCTGGCGCTGACCTTGTCCAGCGCCACCTCGACCGGCAACTCCAGAGTGCGTGAAACACTGCCAAAATAGCGTTCACTGCGCAGTGTTCGCTCATCCTTGTTCTGGCTGTCAAACTGGCGGATCTCCGCTTTCAGCGTCACCTGTTTACCATGGATATCCACATGGATGTCCTCTTTGGCAACCCCCGGCAACTCGGCTTGCAGCACATAGTTGCCATCACTCTCCTTCAAATCCAGCCTGATCTGGCTCGGCAAGGGGTCCCCGTGCAAGGGGCGAATATAGAAGCCGGACGCCATATCGCGAAACAGGTCATCGAACAGACTGGTACGGCTTGGTAGCAAACTCATCTCTGATCCCTCCGTGATTCATGGACTAACAGAGGCAGGCCCTGATACCTGCCTGATGGGGCCTATATGTGACCGGGGCTTGTCGTTGCCCCCTCTATCAGTCTAAAAAGTGTGCCGCGTGCTGCCACCCCATCTGAGCTTTATTTGATATGGATCAACCACATCGCCCTGGCCACCAGGCACAGAGCGTGACATGGAAACTGAAAGTTGCGTGACAAAAGCACATTGATTGCCACTTGACACGCTTTGGTGGCACACTTTCTCCCATCAACCCGTAGCGCCTCGACCCAGAACAATGCAGACACCGGAAAACGCGTCAGAAAAGAAGAGCCCTGCCAAGCCACAACGCATTCTGATGGTCAATGAGCAGCGCTCGTTTCAGGTGATGATGAAGGCGATGCTGCTCAATCTGGGTATCAGCAACATCACCTACTCCAATACCGCCGAGGATGCGCGACGCCGCTGCCAGAAGGGCAGCTTCGATATCTATCTCATTGATTACGATCTGGGGATTGGCGAGAACGGGCGGCAGCTGCTGGAGAGCCTGCGGGATCAGAAGCTCATTCCGCCCCAGAGCGTGGTGATCATGGTGAGTGGCGACAGCTCTCGCGCCATGGTGCTGAGCGCGCTGGAAGCCGAGCCCGACGAATACCTGATGAAGCCCTTCTCCCAGGAGCAGTTCTCGTTTCGCCTCAAGCGGGCCCTCGCCCGGCGCAACGCCCTGGCCAGCGTCTTTACTGCGCTGGCTGATAACAATCTGGCGACCCTCATTACCGCCTGTGCCGAGCGGGCTGATGCTGTCCCCCGTTTTGCCAACTACTGCCGCTGCCTGCAAGCTGATACTCACCTCAAGCTGGGTCAGGCACAAGAAGCACGCGCCCTGATGCGCCAGCTGCTGGCCGGGCAGGAGAACAGCTGGGCCCGCCTGACGCTGGGCAAGGCGTGCAATACCTTGGGACTTCATGAAGAAGCGGTCAGCCATCTGCAGGCGACCCTCAAAAATACCCCGCTGATGGTGGAAGCACACCTCTGGCTGGCGGAATCCCAACTCGCCCTCGGCAACGATGAACTGGCACAACAAGAACTTAGACGAGCGGTGGATATATCCCCCCAGTCGGTGCAGCTCTCCCGTCGGCTGGCGGAAGTGTGCCTGCTACGCCACGACTACGCTCAGGCCAAGGATGTGCTGCTGTCGCTGATCGATCTGTCGCGTAACTCGATCCACCGAACCCCCCACTATCTGGGTGCCTATATCCAGACCCTGACCCTCTACGCCCTCAACAGCAACGACAGCTATCATATCGCTAACCTGCAAAAGCAGGTCAACTCGGCCCTGTCGCGCATCCGTGATTCGCTGATGATGTCGGAGTTCAACTACCCGGTATTCGAGCAAATCTGTCAGGCCCGAGTGCAAATTGCGCTGGGCGAGCTGCTCAAGGGCAAGAAGATGCTCTATCGCGCCAACCAGAACTGGCTTGATGAACCGGCCACCATGCCCCCTGCCCTGCTTGGCGAAACAATCCTCGCCCTCTACCAGCTCGGCGAGTTCGAATATGCCGAGAGCCTGCAGGGACTGCTGGCAAAGGATGAAGACCGGCTGCTTACTACCTGCATTCAGGCAACCCGTGATGATAAAACGGTGCTGGAGCGGCGTCAGCGCTACCAGCAGCTCAACGATCTGGGGATCAAGGCCTATCAGAGCGGCGAGCTGGAACAGGCGCTCGGTCACTTTCGCGAGGCGCTGCGCCGGGCCCCCGCCAATACCGGTGCCGCCCTCAACAAGATCCAGGTGTTGCTGCAACTGATGCAGAAAAACCGCAAAAGCCCGGAGTTTGGTATCGAGTGCAAAGAGACCCTGGACGTGCTCGACGGCATCCCCCTCAACCCGGCTCAGCAGGAGCGTTTTCGCAAGCTGCGTCAGGAGTTTAACCAGTTCAACTAAGACGCCGTCACGCCCCCTTTTCCCGCCTATGCTGAAACCAGTACGGTAATGCGAGGGAAGCGAAGATGGCGATGTGTCGTTATCTGGTGGCCGATGGCCGCCACTGCAGTGAAGAAGCTGGCGAGCACGATCTTTGCAAGTGGCATGATCCCCATGGACCTCATCAGGAAGCCCGCACCGCCGAGGCGCTCGAACAATACGTTCGCGCTGGCGGACTCTGCCACGGCCTGCAGCTGTCACGGGCCAATCTGGCTGGCCTCAATCTGGTCAACAAGGAGTCCGATCAGGGATTCTTGCTGGAGCAGTGCAACCTCTATCGCGCCAACCTGCGCGGGGGTCACCTCTACGGCCTGCGCATGAAAGGGGGCAGCCTGATGAAGGCCGATCTCAGTGATGCCAACCTCCAGTGCGCCACCCTCGATGACGTCAATCTGCTCGGCATCCGCTGGCACAACACCCGGCTCGACAACATGCAGACCGGCAAACGGGTGATGCAGGATCGCAAGGGGCGCCGTGAACGGGATCCCAAACAGGCGCGCATCTGGTTCAAGGAGGCGGAAGAGACCTACCGGGATCTGCGCAAAGCCTCCGAGGCGCAGGGGATCTTCACCATGTCCGGCAACTATATCCAGCAAGAGCTCACCATGCGTCGCCTGCAACTGCCGTTCTGGTCGACCCAGCGCTTCACCTCCTGGGTGGTCGATCTCTTCTGCGGCTATGGCGAGGCTCCGATGCGGGTGGTGCTCTTCTCGTTGCTGCTCATCTTTATCTGCAGCATTTTTTACTTCTTCTGCGGCCTTAACTTCGCGGGCAATCATCTGATATACCGACCAGAAGCCTCTCTTGAAGAGAACGCCATCTTCCTGCTGGAGTGCCTCTACTACAGCGTGGTCACCTTCACCACCCTGGGTTATGGCGACTTCACTCCGGTCGGGCTTTCCAGGATCTTTGCCGCCTTTGAAGCCTTCACCGGCAGCTTCACACTGGCGCTGTTTGTGGTGGTATTCGTCAAAAAGATGACCCGCTGACACCTCTGCCCACCCCGCGGTGCCTGCCACTGATGCAGGCCCGCGGCCAAACTTGCATCCACCGCCGATTCCTAGTCCAATAGCGACTTATAAAAATGACATGAGCATCCCGGACATGAAGATCATCTCTTTCAATATCAACGGCCTGCGCGCCCGTCTGCACCAGTTGCAAGCCATCATCGACAAGCACCAGCCCGATGTGATCGGCCTGCAGGAAATCAAGGTCCATGACGAGGCCTTCCCGCTGGCCGATGTGGAGGCCATGGGCTATCACGTAGCGTTTCACGGCCAGAAGGCTCACTACGGGGTCGCCATCATGAGCAAGCAGAAACCGGTCAAGGTGGAGAAAGGCTTCCCCACCGATGACGAAGAGGCCCAGCGCCGGATGATCATGGCCACCTTCGAGCGCGAAGACGGCTCCCTCATCAAGGTAATGAACGGCTACTTCCCGCAGGGTGAAAGCCAGGATCACGAGACCAAGTTCCCGGCCAAGCAGAAGTTCTACGAGGATCTGCAGCACTATCTCGAGACCAACCACACCCCGGACGACCAGCTGGTGCTGATCGGAGATATGAATATCTCCCCCACCGATCTCGACATCGGTATCGGCGAAGCGAACCGCAAGCGCTGGCTGCGGGATGGCAAGTGCTCCTTCCTGCCCATCGAGCGGGAGTGGATGGAGCGGCTGAAAGGGTTCGGTCTCACCGACACCTTCCGCGCCGCCAACCCCACCGAGTGCGAGCGATTCTCCTGGTTTGACTACCGCTCCAAGGGCTTTGACGAGAACCGTGGCCTGCGCATCGACCTCATCATGGCCTCCGATGCTCTCAAGGACAGCGTGACCGAGACCGGCATCGATTATGAGCTGCGCGGCATCGAGAAACCCTCAGATCACGCCCCCATCTGGGCCTGCTTTGCCTGACAGACCTGATAGTGGGGGCATTTGACGCCCCCACTGTGACCCAGCCCCCACTTCCCTCGCTTTTTCCTTCTTATAATTCCTTTGGGCCCCGCATCCAGCCATGACAACGCCGAAAGATACCTGCTGGCCTGTTATCGCCTGTCGCTGCCCCGTCTACAACCTGCCGTCATGTTCTGACAACTTTCACTGTCGAGCAGCTTGGGTTCAATATTCGTGCTCTATCATTAAAAACTATCAGTAATCCAATAAGTTAAATTTGTAACCATGCAGTTAACCATGTTCATGAAGAGAAAGGGTGGGCGCGGCAATCGTGCACCATCCCACAGGAGTATGATGATGAAGGTGCAATCCGTCAGGGAAGAGATGTTAAAACGCGGCTGGATCGCTCTGGCTCTAGCCAGTGCCCTGACCGCCTGTGGTGATAAACCAACTGCCGGAGCTCAGGCGCTGCCGCCGGTCCCCGTAGTGGTGGCAGAGGTCAAGCTGACCGATGTGCCGCTCACCACCGAGATGGTGGGTGAAACCGCCGGTTTTCGCGAGATCGATGTGCGATCACGAGTCAGTGGCATCCTGCTCAAGCGCACCTACATCGAAGGTCAGCCGGTTACCGCCGGCCAGGAGCTGTTTCTGATCGATCCCGAGCCCTACAAGGTGGCGCTGGAGCAGGCCAAAGGGACCCTGGCTCAGGAGCAGGCTCGCCTCAACAAGGCCCGCGCCGATCGGGATCGCATCATCCCGCTGTTCAAACGCCAAGTAGTGAGTCGCAAGGACTATGACGATACTATTGCCAACTACGAGGCTGCCATCGCCAGTCACCAGGCCGCCCAGGCCAAGGTGAAGGAGGCCGAGCTCAACCTCAGCTATACCAAGGTCACCGCCCCCATAAACGGCATGGCGAGCAAGAGCTCCCAGTCCGAGGGGAGCCTTATCTCCACCAGCGGCGACAACGGCCTGCTCACTACCATCACCCAGTTTGATCCGCTCTATGTCAACTTCTCCTACTCGGAGCAGGATCGCCTCAACTTCGAAAACTCGGTAAAGAAAGGGGTGATTGAGGCGAAGGATGCCACCACCTGGCGCACCCATATTCGTCTGGCCGATGGCTCTGTCTACCCTGAAGCGGGCAAGCTCAACTTCTCCGACAACCGGGTCGATCCCCAGACCGGCACCATCCGGGCCCGTGCCATCTTCGACAACAAGGATGGCGTGCTGCTGCCCGGCCAGTTTGTCCGCATGACCATCGATCTTGGCCTGCGCAAGAACGCCATCGTGGTACCGCCCCGCGCCATCATCCAGTCTCAGGCTGACCGCATGGTGATGGTGGTGGATGCAGAGAACAAGGTGATGCCCCGCCCGGTCAAGCTGGGCCCGGTGGTCGCCGAGGGGGTACTGATCGACAGTGGCCTCAATGCCGGTGATCGTTACATCGTCGAAGGGTTGATGAAGGCCCGCCCCGGTGCCGTGGTGAAACCTGTCTCTGCCGACGAGATGAAAGCCATCACTGCCAAGATGGTCAGCCACTCAGCGGCCAAGTAAGGAGCTCGTATGTTTTCCAGGTTTTTTATCGAGCGTCCCATCTTCGCCAGCGTGATTTCCATCATTATCGTGCTGGGTGGATTGGCGGCAATGCGATCGCTCCCCATCGAGCAGTACCCCCAGATCACCCCGCCGGTGGTCTCGGTGACAGCCTTCTATCCGGGCGCCACCCCCGAGGTGATCTCCCAGACTGTCGCCGCACCGCTGGAGCAGCAGATCAACGGCGTCGAGCGGATGATCTATATGCAGTCGGGATCGGCCTCCAACGGCCAGATGAACCTCAACGTCTACTTCGAGATCGGCACCGATCCGGATCAGGCCACTATCAACGTCAACAACCGGGTCTCGGCCGCCATGGCCCAGTTGCCGGAAGAGGTGAAAAAGCAGGGGGTCACAGTCAAGAAGAAATCGACCTCCATCCTGCAGGTGGTCACCCTCCAGTCGCCGAACGGCTCGTTTGATACCACCTATCTGTCGAACTATGCCCTGCTCAACATCATCGACGAGCTCAAGCGGATTCCCGGCATCGGTGATACCACCTTGTTTGGCGGTACCGACTATGCCATGCGTATCTGGCTGCGGCCGGATCGGCTGGCACAGCTCGAACTCACCCCGAGCGATGTGATTAGCGCCATCCGCGAGCAGAACACCCAGTTTGCGGCAGGCAAGATCGGCGCTCAGCCCACCTCGACCCCCATCG
This sequence comes from Aeromonas sp. 600774, assembly GCF_049175075.1. Classification (NCBI taxonomy): domain Bacteria; kingdom Pseudomonadati; phylum Pseudomonadota; class Gammaproteobacteria; order Aeromonadales; family Aeromonadaceae; genus Aeromonas; species Aeromonas sp. 600774. Next base: position 219,873 of record NZ_JAAKUJ010000002.1, on the reverse strand, counting down.
ACTTCACCTACACGGTGCAGACCAAGGGTCGCCTTGAAGATGTGAAAGAGTTCCAGAACATCATCGTCCGCTCCATGCCCGATGGCTCCAAGATCCGGGTCCGCGATGTCGCCCGGGTCGAGCTGGGGGGCAAGGATTATGATCTGGTGGCCCGCGCCAACGGCAAACCGGCCATCGGTATCGCTACCTATCTGCAGCCCGGTGCCAACGCCGTAGCAGTCGCCGATGCGGTGCACACCACCATGGAGCGGCTCAAGGAGCGCTTTCCGCAGGATATCGAGTACCAGATCCCTTACGACACCACAGAGTTTGTGAAGATCTCCATCGAAGAGGTGGTACACACCCTGTTCGAGGCGATCGTGCTGGTGTTCGTGGTAGTCTACCTGTTCCTGCAGAACTTCCGCGCCACCCTGATCCCCTGTATCGCGGTGCCAGTGTCGCTCATCGGGACCTTCGCCGGCATGCTGGTGCTCGGTTTCTCCATCAACCTGCTGACCCTGTTCGGCATGGTGCTCGCCATCGGTATCGTGGTGGATGACGCCATCGTGGTGCTCGAGAACGTCGAGCGGATCATGAGCGAGAAGAAGTGCTCCGCCAAGGAAGCGGCCATCCTCGCCATGCAGGAGGTCTCCGGCCCGGTGGTCGCCATCGTGCTGGTGCTCTGCGCCGTGTTTCTGCCGGTCGCCTTTATGGGTGGTATGACGGGTGTGATGTACAAGCAGTTCGCCATCACGGTTGCGGTCTCGGTCGCCATCTCGGGTCTGGTGGCACTGACCCTGTCGCCGGCCCTGTGCGCCGTGTTGCTGAAAGAGGGACACCACAAACCGGCCCGTTTCTTCGTCTGGTTCAACGAAAAATTTGACCAGCTGACTCGCGGCTATGTACGGGGTGTTGCCTTCCTGAACCGCCGGGTGGGGGTCGCCTTTGCCATCATCGCCGTGCTGATCCTCTCCATCTACGGTCTCTTCCTGAAAGTGCCGGGCGAGCTGGTACCAAACGAAGATCAGGGCTACCTCATCTCAGCTGTCATGCTGCCGGATGCCGCCGCCATGAGCCGGACTCAGGCGGTGGCGGATCAGTTCGACAAGATCGCCATGGCCAATCCCAATGTGAAGGATGTCATCACCTTCTCGGGCTTCGACATCCTCTCCAATGCCATCATCAGCAACAGTGGCCTCACCTTCATTACCCTGAAGGACTGGAGCGAGCGCAAGGGGTCTGGTCAGGACTCTTTCGAACTGGCCAAAACCTTGCAGGGGATGAGCCTGATGGGGCTGGCTGACGGCTTCGTTGCCTCCTTCAACCCGCCCCCCATCCAGGGGATGTCCACCACCGGCGGACTGGAAGGCTACCTGCAAAACCGTGGGTCCGGCAGTGCCCAGGAGTTTTCGGGCGAAGTACAGCGCTTCCTCGCCGTAGCCAAGGAGCGCCCCGAGTTTGCCAGTGTCACATCCACATTCCGTGCCAATGTGCCGCAGGTCTATCTCGACCTGGATCGCGAGAAAGCCAAGGCGCTGGGGCTGCCGATCAATGCTGTGTTCGACACCATGCAGGCCACCTTCGGTCAGGTCTATGTCAACGACTTCAACCAGTTCGGGCGAACCTACCGGGTACAGTTGCAGTCCGAAGCAGACTACCGCGCCAAGAAGAGCGATATCCGCAACGTCTACGTGCGTTCCAACACAGGCGAGATGATCCCGCTCAGCAGCCTGGTGACGGTCCGTGATGCCACTGGCCCCGAGCTGGTAGAGCGTTTCAACATCTTCCAGGCGGCCAAGATCATGGCGCAGCCGGCACCGGGCTACAGCTCGGGTCAGGCGATCGCAGCACTGGAAGAGGTGGCCAACAGCACCCTTGGCAACGATGCCAAGCTGGAGTGGACCGGTTCCGCTTATCAGGAGAAGGCCTCTGCCGGTAGCGCAGGCATGGCGTTCGGTTTCGGTATTGTGATGATCTTCCTCATTCTGGCCGCCCAGTATGAGCGCTGGAGCCTGCCGTTTGCGGTGATAACCGCCGTGCCGTTCGCCCTGTTCGGCGCTCTGCTGGCCACCTGGCTGGTGGGTCTGACCAACAACGTCTACTTCCAGATCGGGCTGGTGACGCTCGTCGGGCTGGCGGCCAAGAACGCCATCCTGATCGTGGAATTCGCGGTGATGAAGCACGAAGAGGGGATGAGCCTCATCGAGTCGACACTGGAGGCGGCGCGTCTGCGTTTCCGTCCCATAGTCATGACCTCGCTGGCCTTTATCCTCGGCTGTGTGCCACTGGTCACCTCCAGCGGGGCTGGGGCGGCGAGCCGTCATGCCCTTGGCTGGCCGGTCATCGGCGGCATGCTGGCCGCGACCTTTATCGCCATCTTCTTTATCCCGCTCTTCTTCCGCCTCATCATGCGAGGCTCGGAAAAAGGAGCTAAGCAGTAAGGCTGAGCCTGTTCGCTGATAACCCCTACCCCCGCATCTGCGGGGGTATTTTTTATCTCTTCCCCCCTCATGATGCCTGCGAGCGCACCTTGACCTTATCCCTGTGGCAAGGTTTACAGTCCAACCATCTGATCCAGAAGGATATCCAGTTTGTCACTCATCCAGCTTGCTGCAAGATTGCCCTGCGTTGCTCTGGCCCGGCTGTTGCTGGCGCTGCTGCTCGTGTGCAATCTGACCCTCTGCATCAGCTGGCATGGTTCTCCCCTCTCCTCCGAAACGAGCCCAAACAGGGCCCTGCCAATGATGATGTTCGATTCATCGATGGTGATGGCGGATGACGAGATCTCTCATGCGATGCCCGCCATGGATCACCCAGGCGATGGCATGACCTTCTCCTGCCATCAGGGAAAAGATGGGTCAGTCATGGGTGATGAGTGCCAGATGCAAACTGGCGTCAATGCCCTCTCCTTCGGCGCGATGGCTCTGCTGGGGGTACTGGTCGCCCTGCTGATCTTCCCCCTGCTGCTTGGCAACAACTTCTCAGCGTCACTGCTTGATAACTGGTTGCGGGATCCCTTCCTGCGCTCCCGTGGTACCCATCCCCCCTCCTGGCCACGCCGACACCTGATGCTGTCGGTGCTGCGCCACTAGAAAGCGCTTCTCTTGCGGCAGTGGCAAGCCTCGGCTTGCCCGTTTCCTGCCGCCTTGCCTGACCCTGTGCCCCGGCCAAACCGGCCCGCTCACAGGGAGCCGTGCGCGCTGATACAGCTGCGCCCCGTTTGCCGCCAATACCTCGGGTGATGCCTTGTCCATCTCCCATCAGGCGGCCTGCACAAGAGAAGAGATATGATGTCACTTGTCCCTGTTACCGGCCTTATCGCCGCCAAAAACCTTGCCACCCAGCCATTAAGTGGAGGTGTGCGATGAGCCAGAAACTGCTGGTATCGGCCCTGCTGCTCGCCCTCAGCGCCGGTGGCGGCTACTGGGCCGCCAAACAGACCACAACTGGCACTGCAGCCAAGGAGAAGACGCCGCTCTACTGGGTCAACCCCATGGATCCGCGCGACAAGCGAGATGCCCCAGCCAAGGACAACATGGGGATGGACTTTATCCCCGTCTATGAGGAAAAACAGGGCGGCTCACCGGGCACAGTCACCATCAGCCCCGAGATCCAGCAGAACCTGGGGGTACGGCTCGCCAAGGTGGAGAAGCTCCCCATCCACCAGCAGATCGAGACGGTGGGCTACGTCGGCTATGACGAGGACAGGCTGGAGGCGGTCAACGCCCGCATGGCAGGCTGGATCCGCACCCTCGCTATCAAGAGCGAGGGGCAGCAGGTGAGCAAGGGGAGCCTGATTTACGAGCTCTACGCCCCGGATCTGGTCAACGCCCAGCACGAGTACCTGCTGGCCCTCAACACCGCCAACCCGCTGCTGCTGCGCGCCGCCGAGGGCAAGCTCAAGTCCCTGCAGGTGCCGGCGGATCAGATTGCGGCCCTCAAGCGCACCCGTCAGGTGCAGGAGACGGTGCGTATCTATGCCCCCAGCAGCGGCTATGTCTCCGAGCTGAAGGTGCGCGAAGGCCAGTATGTTGAGCCCGCTGCGGCGCTCTTTAACATCAGCACCCTCAAACAGGTGTGGGTGAGTGCAGAGGTGTTCGAGCGCCAGGCGGCCCAGCTGAAGGTGGGCGATCTGGTCACCATGACCCTCGACTATGCCCCCGGTCGCAGTTGGCAAGGTAAGGTGGATTACCTCTACCCGACTCTGGATGCTGCCACCCGCACTCTCAAGGTGCGGCTGCGCTTCGCCAACCCGGACGAGTTTCTGAAACCCAACATGTTCGCCAAGGTGACGATTCAGGCGGGCAAGGGAGAGCCGCAACTGGTGGTACCGAGCGAAGCGGTGATCCGCACCGGCAGTCAGGATCGGCTGGTGCTGGCGCTGGGGGATGGCAGCTTCAAGTCGGTGGCCGTCACTCTCGGCCCCCAGTTTGGCGACAAGGTCGCCATCAAGGCGGGGGTGGAAGCGGGTGACAGCATAGTCAGCTCGGCCCAGTTCCTGCTCGACTCGGAATCGGCCATCGATTCGGACTTCCAGCGTATGACGGCGGTACGCCCCGCTCAGGTGTGGACCCAGGGCGAGGTTGAAAGCATCGATCTGGCCAAACGTACCCTGATGGTCTCCCACCAGCCCATCCCCGAGTGGCAGTGGCCCGCCATGGAGATGGAGTTCACCGTCGCCGACGGGGTCGATATCAGCAAGCTGGTCGAGGGGCAGAACCTGCACCTGCAGGTGATGCAGGAGGGGGATGAGTACCGCGTCACCAACATCCATCAGGAGAAGGCAACCGCTACTGACGGTGACGCCAAGCCTGCGTCGGATGAGATGGAAGGCATGGACCATAGCCAGCATCAGATGGCGATGCCCGAGGTGGAGAAGAAGTCATGATCCCTGCCATCATTCGCTGCCTAGCAGGCAACCGCTCTCCGCTCTCTCTACTTGGTGAGAAAGGAGTTCAATCATGATTCCGTCGATTATTCGCTGGTCGGTGGGCAACCGCTTTCTGGTGCTGCTGTTGACCCTCATGCTCACCGCCTGGGGGCTCTGGTCGGTCAAACAGACCCCGGTGGACGCCCTGCCGGATCTCTCCGACGTGCAGGTGATCATCAAGACCTCCTATCCGGGCCAGGCGCCCCAAGTAGTTGAGGATCAGGTCACCTACCCGCTCACCACCGCCATGCTGGCGGTGCCGGGGGCCACCACGGTGCGCGGCTACTCCTTCTTCGGCGACTCCTTCGTCTATGTGCTGTTTGACGACAACACCGACCTCTACTGGGCCCGCGCCCGGGTGCTGGAGTATCTGAGCCAGGTTGCGCCCAACCTGCCCGCCTCAGCCCGCCCCCAGCTCGGCCCCGATGCCACCGGGGTGGGCTGGGTCTATCAGTACGCGTTGGTGGACAGAACCGGCAAGCATGACCTCAGCCAGCTCACCTCGCTGCAGAACTGGTTCCTCAAGTACGAGTTGCAGACGGTGAACGGGGTCTCCGAGGTCGCCACCGTCGGCGGCATGGTGCGCCAGTATCAGGTGCGGGTCGACCCGGACAAGCTGCGCGCCTACGGCATCCCGCTCTCCCTTATCGAGACCGCTATCAAACAGGGCAATCAGGAGACAGGCGCTTCCGTCATCGAGATGGCGGAAGCGGAGTACATGGTGCGCTCCAACGGCTATCTCAAGAGCGTCGAGGATCTGAAGCAGATCCCGCTCGGCACCACTGTGCGCGGCGCCCCGCTGCTGCTGGGGGATGTGGCAGATGTGGTCACCGGTCCCCAGATGCGGCGCGGCATCGCCGAGCTCAACGGCGAAGGGGAAGTGGTAGGCGGCATCATCGTGATGCGCTATGGCGAGAATGCCCAGCACACCATCGACGGGGTCAAGGCGCGGCTGGCTCAGCTGAAAAGCAGCCTGCCAGAGGGGGTGGAGATCGTCACCGTCTACGATCGCTCCGACCTAATCCAGCGCGCCATCGACAACCTCTCCGGCAAGCTGGTAGAGGAGTTCGCCGTGGTGGTACTGGTCTGCCTCGCCTTCCTGTTCCACCTGCGCTCCTCACTGGTGGTAGTCATCTCCTTGCCCATCGCCATCCTGACCGCCTTTATCGTGATGCACCTGCAGGGGATCAACGCCAACATTATGTCGCTCGGCGGCATCGCCATCGCCATCGGCGCCATGGTGGACGGCGCCATCGTGATGATCGAGAACGTCCACAAGCACATGGAGCGGGAGGCGCTCACCGACAAGAACCGCTGGCGGATCATCACCGAGGCGAGCATAGAAGTGGGCCCCGCCATCTTCTTCTCCCTGCTCATCATCACCATCAGCTTCCTGCCGGTGTTTGCGCTGGAGGCGCAGGAGGGGCGGATGTTCCACCCCCTCGCCTATACCAAGACCTATGCCATGGCCGCCGCCGCCGGGCTCGCCATCACGCTGGTGCCGGTGATCATGGGTTACTTTATCCGTGGCAAGGTGCTGGCGGAGCAAGCCAATCCGCTCAACCGCTGGCTAAGCCAGGGCTATGTGCCGCTGCTCAAGACCGTGCTGGCGCGCCCGAAAACCACCCTGGCCATCGCCGCCGTGGTGACTGTGGCGGGCTTCTGGCCGCTCAAGTACCTGGGCTCCGAGTTCATACCGCCGCTCGATGAGGGGGACATCATGTACATGCCCACCACTGCGGCCAATATCTCGGTGGGCAAGGCACGGGAGATTTTGCAGCAGACCGACAAGCTGATTCGTACAGTGCCCGAGGTGCAGAACGTGTTCGGCAAGGCGGGGCGCGCCGAATCGGCCACCGACCCCGCCGATCTGGTGATGATGGAGACCAGCATCCAGCTCAAGCCACGCGATCAGTGGCGCCCCGGCATGACCCCGGAGAAGCTCAAAGAAGAGCTCGACTCCCTCATCCGCTTCCCCGGCCTCACCAACGCCTGGGTGCCCCCCATCAAGACCCGCATCGACATGCTGGCCACCGGCATCAAGACCCCGGTCGGCATCAAGATTGCGGGGCCGGATCTCAAGGTGATCCAGCAGCTTGGCCAGCAGCTGGAACAAATCGTCGGCAAGGTGGAGGGCGCCTCATCGGTCTATGCCGAGCGGGTGGCCGGTGGCCGCTATGTGAAGGTGGACATCGACCGACTCAAGGCGGCCCGCTACGGCCTCAATATCGCCGACGTGCAGGCGGTGCTCGCCACCGCAGTGGGCGGCATGGAGGTGGGCCAGACCATCGAGGGGCGCGAGCGCTACCCCATCAACCTGCGCTACCCCCAGAGCTATCGCGACTCGGTAGCCAGCCTCGAGCTGCTGCCGCTGGTGACCCCGAGCGGCGCGCGCATCGCGTTGGCGGACGTGGCACGGGTCTACATCAGCGACGAAGCCCCCATGCTGCGCAGTGAGAATGCGCGGCTCAACGGCTGGGTCTACGTCGACATTCGCGGCCGCGATATCGGCTCCTTCGTCGATGAGGCCAAGGCCGAGGTGAACAAACAGCTGGTGCTGCCGGCGGGCTACGCCCTCACCTGGTCTGGCCAATACGAGTACATGGAGCGGGCCAAGGCGCGCCTCGCCTACGTGGTGCCATTAACCGTCGCCATTATCGTGCTGCTGCTCTATCTGGCTTTTCGCCGCGTTCAGGAGGTACTGCTCATTCTCACCACCTTGCCGCTGGCGGTGGTGGGGGGGATCTGGACCCTCTGGCTGCTCGACTTCAACCTGTCAGTCGCCGTAGGTGTTGGCTTTATTGCCCTGGCTGGGGTGGCGGTGGAGACCGGCGTCTTGATGCTGGTCTACCTCAACCATGCCTGGGATGACCTCGTGACCAGCGGCAAGCCGGACAAGGCGGGGCTGCACCAGGCGGTGATCCACGGCGCCGCCCTGCGCCTGCGCCCCAAGATGATGACGGTGGTGACCATTATCGCCGGCCTGTTGCCCATCATGTGGAGCCATGGCACCGGCTCCGAGGTGATGCAGCGCATCGCCGCCCCCATGATCGGCGGCATGGTGAGCGCGCTGGTGCTGACCCTACTGGTGCTGCCTGCGGCCTACTACCTGTGGCGCAGTCACAGCCTTGGCAAGGGCGCGAACCCGCAATCCGAATAACCCGATTTCACGATCCATATTGACTGAACGATAAGGAAACCATCATGAACTACAAAACGCTGACCCTGACCCTGCTGCTCGGCCTTGCCACCCACACCAACCTGCAAGCCGAAGAGATGATGCACCATGAAGGGCACGATATGAGTCAGACGGGTGAGATGAGCGAACAGGCCGCAATGGTGATGACCAAGGGGGTCATTACCCGCCTCGATGAGGGGAGCGGCAAAGTCGGCATCAAGCACGAGGCGATCGAGAACCTCAAGATGCCCCCCATGACCATGGTCTTTCGAGTGGCAGATCCGGCCCTGCTCCAGGATCTGAAGGTGGGGGATGCGGTGCGCTTTCACGCCGAGAACCCGGCCGGCAAGCTCACCGTGACCGCCATCCAGAAAGAGTAAGCGGAGTCATTTCAATAAAAGACGGCGGGATCATCCCGCCGTTTTCTTTTACTGCACCATCGGCTACTGCACCATCCGCCGAGTGGCGTCCTCAGTCGTACGGATAAGCCTGAGCGATATTCGCCTGAGCTATCCCTAGCAACTGAACAGACATGTCCTGCAACACATAGAGGTCGCGGCGACGGGTCCAGGGTTGATCGGATTGCTCGTCATACCAGACGGGCAGTTCGATACCCTCCGGGGCATGGCTCGCCACTTTGCGGGCACGGCAGGTGATGATACAGCGTTTGACGTGGTCGCGATGACCGATAACGGCCGCCGTGCCGAGGGCGGCTGCCTCTCCACCGGCATAATCCCTGACGATGGCCTCCACCACCCCGTCCGTGCTGAGGTAGACCAGCTTGCCCTCATCATCCCAGTAAGGCTCGATGGATATGACATCACGGGCCGGGATATCGGGATAGCGGGCCGAGTCGAGGAAGCGGGCGATCTCCCACTGCACGTACATGGGCACCGGCTTTTGCCGATAGAGGGCCGCGCAGCAGGCGGCCAGCGCCTCGTTCATGGGACCGGGCTCGGCCAGTTCATCCGGGTTGCCCGAGGCGTTGGGGCGGTTGCCGAAGGCAAAGGCGATGACGCAGTGGGCCTGGTCGATAGCGACCCGGGACGGGGTCATGTTGAAGCAGGCCTCCTCGATGAAGGGGGCCAGCTGGCGGGCCGTCTGCTCGTCGTGCAGCTCGGCGCTCAGCCGGTCGGTCAGGGTGGTGCGAAAATCCGCCGCACTCCCCTGGCTGTCATTGCTGCTGTTGCAGCCGGTGAGGGTGGCGACCAGGGGGGTACTCAACAGCCCCAGGGTGACTCTACGTCGACTCTCGTTCATTTAGATTCCTCTTTGGTAGCAAGCACTTAACGGGAACAAGCAGCAATTAACCCTTGACCCAATAAACGCTCATACCATACGGAAAAATGGGGGCGACAAAAGCCATACCGCGAGGCTCGTACCCAGAACGTGCAGCAATTCACACATTAATCAATAAACGAAAGCACTCTTTTGCGAATGAGCCAATAAAAGAAATTAACATCCACTTTAATGAACCACTGATAGATACTCTATCTGTGGTTCATTCGCACAGATTTCATCCCTGAGATAACGCGCTCGTTCAGCTGCGGGTGGTCAGCAACTGCTCCACATCCTCGATCACCTTGAGGGCCGCCTGCGGGCCGCCGCTGGAGGTCCAGAGCGACCCGTCCACGGCGCCAAAGCGCTTGGCCTTAATCACCGGCAGCTGCTGGAACGCCGGGGTCTGCTCCGCCTGACGCATGGCATCCACCGCATCACCGGTGGCGCTCAGGGTGCCGACAACCAGCCAGTCGGCATCCAGCAGATTGAGGGACTCCAGACTGAGCGCCGGTGAGTGGGGTGCGCCAGTACCCTGCTGCTTGCTTGGGCGTACCAGCCCCATCGACTCCACTACGCTGCTGGCAAAGGTGCCCTGATACATAAAGCTCGGCCCCTTGGGGTTCCAGCGCACTATGCTGATGCTCTCCCCCTGATGCTTGGCCAGCTTGCTGCGAGCCTGAGTCAACCGCTCGGCATACTGCAGCAAGAAAGTATCCCCTTGCTGGTCGCGGTTAAGGGTGTGGGCGGTGCGGCGGAAGCTATCCTGCCATGGCTCACCCCACTTACTGGTCACCACGGTCGGCGCGATCTCCCCCAGCAAGGTCAGCAGCTCGGGACGGGTCTGGCCGGTCAGGATAAGGTCAGGCTCCAGCGCAATCAGCGACTCCAGATTGGGGCTGTCGAGATCACCGATCACCTGGATACCCATGCCCGCCTTGTTCAGCAAATAGCGGGGCAAAGTGGGTTGACCACGGCCATTGACGGCGCCGATGGGGGTCAGCCCCAGAGTCAGGGTGCTATCGAGTTCAAGCTCGCTCAGCACCACCACCCGCGTTGGCTGGACTGGCACCTGCACCTTCTGGCCAAACGCATCAGTCACTTCACGCATATCCTGCGCCTGAACCAGCGGCGCAGCCAGCATCAGGATGGCTGCAGCCAGGGCGGCAAAACGCTTCATCATCTCACTCCTTCTCGTTGCACGGCCCGGATAATCGGCCGCGTGAATACACTCGGTGGGCCAACAGAGCAGGCCCATATGACTCAACTCGCCGAACGCAGGGCGCGGCTATGTTCGTGACGACAGGGCACGATAATGGGCGCCCCGTCGCCGGGGGCATGCAGAATGTCAACACTGGTGTGGTAGAGCCGGTCGATTAGATCCTTGGTCACCACCTCCCGGGCTGGGCCCATGGCGGCAATGGTCCCCTCGCCGATGGCGATCAGCTCGTCACAGTAGCGGGCCGCCATCGCCAGATCGTGGATCACCAGCAGCACGGTTTTGCCCTCGGCGGTGATGCGATGGATCGCCTCCATCACCTCGGTCTGGTGACCGATATCGAGGGCACTGGTGGGCTCGTCGAGCAGCACCATGTCGCTGTCCTGCGCCAGGATCATCGCCAGCCACGCCCGCTGTGCCTGCCCGCCGGAGAGGGACGCGGCGCTCTGCTGCCAGATCCCCTCAAGCTGCATTCGCTCGCAGGCAATACGCACCATGCGGGCATCCTCCTCACCCCACTGATTGAACCAGCCCTGATGGGGGTGGCGGCCATACTGCACCAGCTGCTCCACCAGAATGCCGGCAGGCAGGGTCGGCCGCTGGGGCAGATAGGCGAGCTCCCGTGCCAGCCCCTTCATGGGGTAGCTGGCAAGCGGCTTGCCTTTGAGCAGGATCTCGCCGCGTTGTGCTTTCATCTGGCCGGATAGCAGCTTGAGCAGGGTCGATTTGCCGCAGCCGTTGGGGCCGACGATCCCCACCAGCTTGCCCTTCGGCACGCTGAAGGAGATGTCCCGCAAAATGGGGGTCTGCTGATAGGCGAAATGGAGGCGATTTACGGTGAGCGTCATCAGTCAGCCCTCTGGCGATCGTTAACAAGAAGAAACAGCAGCAACAGGCCGCCGAGAATGCGGGTCATGATACCGGTCGCCACCTCGTGGGGGCTGGCCAGCACCCGGACCAGGGTATCGCTGGCAAGCAGCAGCAGGGCGCCGCTAAGTGCAGCCAGCCAGAGCGGCACCACCCGGTCTTTCACCAGCCAGGAGGCAAGAATGGGGGCCGCCATGGCGATAAAGACCACGGGGCCGCCGATGGCGGTGCCGAGCGCCGCCACCAGAATGGCCTGTGCCAGAATGCCCAGTTGCACCCTATCGCCGTTGACGCCAAGCCCTCTGGCCATCTCGGGGCCAAAGCGCAGCACCGCCAGTGAGCGGGAGAGATAGACGATCCAGGGGCAGAGCAGCAGCAACAGGATGGCGATGGGGGTGATGGTGCTGTACCCCACGGCGATAAAGCTGCCCATGTTCCACAGATAGAGGGAGCTCAGGTGCAGCAGGGCCTGGGTGGACATCACAAACTGGCCGAGCGCCTCGAACAGCTCGGAGAGGCCGATGCCGATCACCACGAACAGATAGCCCTGCTCACCCGGTTTGCGGCAGAGGGCATAGAGCACCAGCGCCGCGAAGATGGCACCGATAGGCGCAGCCCACCAGGGCCAGCTGCCTACCGTCAGGTAGAGGGAGAAGACAATGATGGCAAGGGATGCGCCGTTGTTGACCCCCACCATATCGGGGGTAGCCAGCCGATTGCGAACCAGAGTTTGCACCAGACAGCCGGAGAGCCCCATGGCCGCTCCCGCCACCACGACCCCAAGGATGCGCGGCAGCCGGATCTTGAACAGAGTGAGCTGCTCAAGCCGCGTCCCCTCCCCCAGCAGGGTGTTGACCACCCCGGCAAAACCGAGCTTGCCGCCGCCAACGCTCAGGGCCAGCAGAGCCAACGCCAGCAGCGCCATGGCCAGCAGCGCCAGCCAGCGCCAGCTCGGCAGATGGATCAGCAAAGAGCGGTTACCGGCCCGCAGGCAGAGCATATCGGTAGGTGTGCGCATCAGCCCCTCACTTGACGGTCAGCAGGGTACGAAAGCCCCCGCGATGAACAATGGCGATCAGCACTGGTGCGCCGATCAGGGCCAGAATGACGCCATTGGGCAACTCGAACGGCTGGATCAGCCAGCGCGCCAGAATGTCGGCCAACAGCAGAAACAGCATGCCGAACAGGGCGGAGAAACAGACCTGCACCGACAGCTTCACCGGCTCCACCCGTCGGCCACAGTAGGCGGCCAGAAAGCCGACAAAGCCGATGGGACCGGCAATGGCGATGGCACTGGCGGTAAACAGGGTGGCGGCCAGCAGTACGCCAATTCGCACCCGGTTGGGGCGGATCCCCAGCGCCTGGGCCTGACTGTCCCCCATCTGCATCAGGGTCAGCTGGCGACAGAGCAGCAGGGTGATGACAAACGCCGCCAGCACCAAGGGCAGCACGGCGATGATGGCATCGAGATTGGCCGCCGACAGGGAGCCGAGGTTCCAGAAGCGGTACTGCTCCAGCACCATCTTGTTGGAGAGCAGCAGAAAGCTGGAGAGACCGCCGAAGGTGGCGGAGAGCGCCACCCCGACCAGAATGAGCTTGAGGGGGTTGGAGCGGCCAATCATCATGCCGAGCCCCAACACAATCACGTTGCCGAGCAGTGCGCCGAGTCCGGCCCAGAGCAAATAGCCATAGGCAGACTCCACACCAAACCAGGTGAGCCCCACCACCAGCGCAAAGACGGCCCCGGCGTTGACTCCCAGCAGACCTGGCTCTGCCAGCGGGTTGCGGGTCGCACTCTGCAACAAGGAGGCAGCCAGAGATAAAGAGGCGCCGACCACCATGGCACAGAGGGTGCGCGGCAGTCGCAAGGTATTGAGCACCATGGCGAGCTTCTCGTCGCCAGCCCAGCGGGCATCCCCCATCAGGTAGCCGAGCACCTCGCGAGCACCATAGACACCCGCACCGGTGGCGAGCGAAAGAGAAAGCAGTACAAACAGGAGGAACAATCCCAGCCAGAACAGCGAGGTCTGGTCTCTAAACACCCTTTAACTCCTTATGGTGGCAATGCGCATGTTGTTGAAATACATGTGGTTGAAATAAAAGCCGTCACCCGAGGTGATCCCCTGACAACAGCGGAAGCCCGCCAATGCGGGCTCCCGTTCAGCCATTACAGCTTGTAGGCCACACCGGCATAGACAGTGCGCCCGTCGAGGATCTGATCGGCCTCGGTGGCAACCCAGTCACGCTTGGTATTGGTCAGGTTGTTGAGCCCGAACTTCAGATCCAGTGCCCGAGTGGCGTTCCAGACTGCCCCGATATCCAGGGTGTGGAATCCGGCGGTGGTCTCATAGGTGGTGCCGCTCATGCGCGGAACCGGAAGGATCTGGCTGCCGGTGTAGTTCCAGCCGAGCTGGGTACTCAGGCTCTCGACGACCTGCCACTCCAGCTTGGCGTTGCCGGTATGCTCCGGCGTCCGATAGAGATCCTTGCCGCTGGTCTTGTCCTCCGCGTCGATCAGGGTGACGTTGCTGGAGAGGGTCAGGGCATCGGTGATATCAAACCAGCCGCTCAGCTCCACCCCCTTGATGCGGGCCTTGCTGACGTTCTGATAGGTCATCACCGCCGGACGCCAGGTGGAGGTCCATGCCTCGCTCTGGATCTTGTCCTTGATATCGTTGTGGAAGGCGGTAACCCCGGCGCCCCAGAACGAACCATCATAGGCGGTGCCCAGCTCGTAGCTGACGGCGGTTTCCGGCTTCAGATCCGGGTTGCCCACTACGGCGCAGCGACCGCGACAGGCGGCTACGGCATAATCCGGGTTGGACTGGGCAATGGTCGGCGCCTTGAATGCCTTGCCAATGCCGCCCTTGACCACCCAGTTGTCAGTCAGGCTGTAGAGGGCATAACCGCGGGGGCTGAACTCGGTGCCATAGGTCTCGTGGTGATCGACCCGGCCACTCAGGGTCAACGCCAGATCGCCAAAGCCAAACTCATCCTGCAGATAGAGCGCGCTCTGGTTGACGCTGACATCGCCCCCCTTGAGGTTGACGTTATGCTTGAGTTCGGTGATGCGGTACTCGGCACCGCTGGTCAGCAGGTGGCTGCCCAGATTACCGCTCAGCTGGCCATCGAAGGTGTGGTTGGTCTGGCTAACATCGCCGCTGGTCTTGCTCAGCGCCGTCATCAGTTCAGAGTCATCAAACAGGTCAACCTGCTCGAAGGCATAGCCGACCCGGCTGTCGAACTTATCCCAACGGCCGACGTGGGTGGTATTGAGCCCCAGTCGCTCCATCTGCTGGATATTGCGCGGCGTCTGGCCGTAGTTGTTCCAGTGGGCCTCCCGATCATCTTTGGCGTAGTTCATCCCCACATCCAGATCCTGACGATCATCGATCAACCATTTGACGTTGGAGAGGAGCCCCAGCTTTTCACGCTGCTCGATGGCATCGGCCTTGGGGTTGATGCTCTGCTCGCTCTGCCAGGCATCCCTGTGGTTCCCTTCCACCACCAGGTTGGCCAGCAGCTTGTTGTCGATCAGCGCCCCGCCCACATAGGCACTCGCCTTGTTGATATCCCCGCCGTGACCGTCGGTGGGGTCACTGAAGGTATAGGTGGCCGCCGCTTCGGTCTTCTCCCCGGGTTGGCGCAAGATGACGTTGACCACCCCACCCAGCGCATCTGCGCCGTAGAGGGAGGAGATGGGGCCACGGATCACTTCGATACGCTCAATGGCCGCCATCGGGATGGCGGAGAGATCGAAATCATTGCCATAACCGGAGGTAAGAGCATCGCGGGAGCTGATACGCCGGCCATTGACCAGCAACAGGGTGTAATCCCCCTCCAGCCCGCGCAACTTGATCTCGCTGCGGCCGTAGCTGGTCGCAGGGCTGATATTGACCCCCGGCAACTGTTTCAGAGCGCCGGTCAGATCATTGACATTGAGCTTGTCGAGCTCGACCCGAGTCACCACAGAGACGCTGGCCGGGGCGGTCAGCTCGCTGTGCCGGGTTTTACTCGCCGTCACCACCATAGTTTCATGAGCGGCGACAGGCGCAGTCCCTTGGGCCAGAACTGGCAGGGCAAAAAGGGACAACACCAGTGGATGCACTGCAAATCGTCGGGATGATGTACGCATCATCAACACTCCACATAAAACAACCAAGGCCAACACCACCGACATCCCTGTCTGACCTCGCCAGACCCGGTGCAAAGTGATGGAGTTCATTGGCATGAACAGTCGTCCATGCCCCATCACCCCGAACATCAGTGCATTACGGCAGGCCCTGCGTTGTGCTATGCCACTCGCAGCCATCAATAACAAAAGCGCCGTACCGACTGACATCGGGACGGCGCAATACTAAATGCAAATCATTTTTATTTGCAAGAGTGAATCAGGTATTCTTTCGCATCCGCTTAATTATCCATCACATCGTGACGGGTCTGGTGATAGGCCTCTTCACTCTTGCCCCGACGCCAGTACGGCACGGCGTAGAGCGACTGGCGATCCACCTCGAGCACAGACCGAAAATGGCGGCGCAGCGGCAGCACCAGCGCCTCTTCCCCACCCAGCCAGAAGAAGCCACCATCGCGCACCAGCGGCAGAGCAATCACATGCTCCAGCAGGCCACTGGACTCGGGCTCGCCGACAAACCAGTGACAGCGAACCCCGACCGGCAGCGTCAACGGCTGAGCATCGGCCTGATCCGGCACCAGAATCGCAATTTCCCCTCTGGCATCGGCAGGCATCACCTCACACATCGCCATGATGGCGGGCAAGGCGGTGAGATCCCCCACCAGGCAGTAGTGATCGGCCGGTTGCAGCATGGGGTTGGGACCACCCGGCCCGGAGAGGATCACCTTCTCTCCCGGCTTGGCATGGGTAGCAAAGGCGCTGGCGGGCCCGCCGTCACCGTGCAGCACGAAGTCGATATCAATTTCCTGCTCATCACGGCGAAACGCGCGGATGGTGTAGGTGCGGATCACCGGCTTGTCAGCCGGGTCACTCCAGCGCGGGCCACTCGGGGTCATGGCAGGCAGCACCGGCTCTACCTGATGAGGCTGTGCCAACATCACCTTGATATGGGCCCCGCCGCAGGTAAAGGGATAATCAGCCAACTCGCTGCCACCAAAGGTGATGCGACGCAAATGGGGGGTGATCCGGGTAATGGCTTTGACGGTCAGTAGACGGGGACGATTGGGAGGCAGAGATGGGGACACGATGGGGCTCCTCGTTGAGTGTGTCGCCCATGCTACACGTAAATAGGAATCACTATCAAATAAGATTATTTCTCGCCTAATAGGTGTTAGCCGGATTCAAGCATCCCCTGCCACTACCACCAATGCCCGAACAGAAAAACGGGCTTTATGCACGCTAGCCCCATGATTGGGCAAAGAAAGCAGCCGGACAACAACACTGTCTCGAAGGGTTCCATTTGCCTATTTCGACCATAGTTTTTCGAGATCAAATTTTATTTCTCAATAAGTTTCCTATCCTTAGTGAAGCAGTTAATGTAAGCACAGGATGCCAAACAGGATTGTATGATGGATGACCAGATCCTGATTATTGATGATGACGAGCTCTCCCTCCCCGACGCACAGCAAGCGGGCTGGAAGGTAATGATCGTTGACGATGAACCCGAAGTACATCGCATCACCAAGATCACCTTGAACAAATTCGAGTTTGACAATCGTCCCATCGAGTTTCTGCATGCCTATTCGGCAGCAGAGGCAAAAAAATTGCTGGCCACCACCCCGGACATTGCACTACTACTGCTGGACGTGGTGATGGAGGTCGATCACGCTGGCCTCGATGTCGTCAAATATGTCCGGGAAGAGCTGCAAAACAAGATGGTACGCATCGTGCTGCGTACCGGCCAACCCGGCCAGGCGCCGGAAGATGACGTGGTCACCAACTACGACATCAACGACTACAAGGATAAAACCGAGCTCACCTCCCAGAAGCTGCGCACCCTGCTACGTGCCAGCCTGCGCTCCTATCGCGATATCCGTACTCTGGAGAGCAATCGGCAAGGACTGGAAAAAGTCATTGAGGCCTCCAAGGGGATCTTTGAGAAACGGGCACTGCGTCAGTTTGTCGAAGGTGCCCAGGAGCAGCTGAGCGCCCTGCTCCATCTGGGAGAGACCCAGATTTACGATGTAAAACAATATGCCTACGAGGTGAAGGATCAACTGCTGGAGCCCCTGCTGCCAGGTCATCCTCCCGTGCGGTTGACAGAGGCGCCCGAGATACTGCGTCAAGCCATGACCAGAGGCTGCAATATCTACAACACCAACCAGATGGCGCTCTACTGCCAAAATCAGCGCCACCACCTGCTGTTTCATATCGAGACCACTCGCCAGCTCAGTCAGATCGATACCAGCCTGCTTACCCTGTTTACCGAAAACATCATAGTGGCGCTGGAAAATATCCGGCTCAACGAGGTGATCGCCGACAACCAGCGGGAGATCATCTATCGCATCGGCGAACTGGTCGAAACCCGCTCCAAGGAGTCGGGTTTACACGTCAAACGGGTAGCCCTCTATACCGAGCTTTTCTGCCACCTGCTGGGGATGAGCGAAGAGCAGAGCGAGCTGGTTAAACGCGCCTCACCACTGCACGACATTGGCAAGGTAGGTATTCCCGATGCCATTTTGCACAAACCGGGCAAGCTGACCCCGGAAGAGTGGGAGATCATGAAAACCCATGCCCAACTCGGTCAGGATATGCTCTCCGGCAGCGATCTGGCGCTGTTCCAGATTGGCGCCACCATTGCAGGCAATCACCATGAGAAGTGGAATGGCAGCGGTTATCCCCGAGGTTTGAAAGGAGCCGATATTCCACTGGAAGGACGGATTGTTGCACTGGCCGATGTGTTCGATGCACTTGGTTCGGATCGTTGCTACAAAAAAGCCTGGCCGCTGGACAAGGTGCTTGGGCTGATTGAGGAGGAGAAGGGACAACATTTTGATCCCCAACTGGTCGAGTTGATGATGGCCAATCTGGACAGGTTCCTCGAAATCCGTGAGCAGAACAAGGATGTCTATATCGGCGATCACTGAGGGCGTCAGGCCCCTTATCCCAAGGGTTCGAGCTAAAAAAACCGCCCTGCATATCAAGGGCGGTTTCTTTTATTTGGTGTATTGTTTTTCCCGAGTCCGGGCTACTGCTCTGGCAAGTTGAGATCCAGCTTGGCTGTCGGTTGGCCATTTTGTTGATTTTCAGCCTGAGCGGCTGCCAGCGCACGTTTAAAGGCACGCCGTTTTTGCATCACCACAAAACCGGCGCCCCCCAGCAACACCAGTAGAACCCCGCCCCCAACCAGTAGCCAAAGCAGCCATCCCATTCCCTCTTCAGGCAAAGCCTCGACTGACTCGGCGCTGGAAATCGGAGCAGCTGCCGACGCCACCTCTGCGGGAGGCGGTGGAGGCGGGAAGATATTGAAGGTCTTTACCGGTAATTCGATTTTCAGCTCGCGCCCCAGGCGAGTGGTGCCATAGAGGGTCGCTTTCACCTCATGTTGCCCCACCTCTTTGATGACAGAGAGATCAATATCAAGCTTGGGGGCGCTGGCGGTCTCGCTGAACTCGTAGAGGCCGCCCACATTGCTGGTCACACTCCCCTTGATCACCACGGAGGCGGGATCCAGCTCATCACGGTCGATTAGCAGTGAGAGCTTGGCACCCAGCTCTTCCGAAGGCGGCGCCAGGTTATAGCTGAACGGATAGGGATAAAGCAGCACATCCTGATAGCGGGCACGAACAAACACCTGATTACCGGTGCTGAACATGGCGCGGTATTTGCCAGCGGGAATATCTTGCAGCGTCGCCTCTGCAGTCATGATACCGTCACCCGGCACCTCATCGAGCCCCTTTCCATCATCGTGGTAACGGCCAAGCTCCTGATCCAGCACCACCTGTTGCTGAGCAGCATCACTGAATGATTGCAGCTTGACCGTCATCCCCAGGTCAGAGAGGTAGTATTTATCTTGCGGTGGCTGGCCATTGATCAGCAACCATGACTTGAGCTTGACCACCTCTCCCTGATAGAGCTGCATCGGCAAGGCGGCGATATCGAGCCGGATATCGGAGAGGATACGAACCCGATTGTCGGGATCTACCTCCCCAATCGCCTGCCAGGGGCCCGGCATCGGATTGCGCAGGGTAATAAGATCATGTTCCGGCAGGGCCAGCCAACCCACATCGGCGGGTTTGGCCTTTCCCACGTAAAGCTTGCTGCCATCGGGACGCACCAGGATCACCGAAGGAGTGCCCGCTTTGCGTTTGATAATGAAGGTGATCTCCTTCACACCGTAATCGATGCGAAAGCGGTTATCGAGCATGGGAATGTCAGAAGGTGCGAACACCTCGGTCGCCATAGCCCCAAGCGACATCAACAACAACAGGGAAGCCCACCACTTGCTCATTGCCGCCACAGACAGCTCCCTCCCTTCTTCTGTACCAGGTCGAGTCGAGCCTCGTGCAGGGCCTGAACCTCGGCACTGGCACGGATCACCTTGAGCGCAGGCCGGTTGCTCTCCAGCCGGCGAATGCTGGTGTCCTGATTGCTCTCGTTTTCACTGCTTTCTGTAGCCAGATTGAGTTTGGTCTGGCCACCGGTCATCAACAGATAGACGTCAGCCAGGATCTCCGCATCAAGCAAGGCCCCGTGCAGAGTACGGTGAGAGTTGTCGATACCGTAGCGATCACACAGCACATCCAGGTTGTTGCGCTTTCCGGGGAAGAGATCCCGGGCCATCGCCAGGGTATCTGTGATAGTACAGATATCCGCCGTCTTGAAGTTGAGTCCGAGCTTGCTGAACTCGTAGTCCATAAAGCTCACGTCAAACGGTGCGTTATGGGCGATCAGTTCGGCGCCCCGGATAAACTCGAGGAACTCGTCGGCAATCTGGCTAAACGACGGCTTGTCCCGCAGAAACTCGTCGGTGATACCATGCACCTGTACCGCTTCCGGGTCGACCGGACGATCAGGTTTTATATAAACGTGATAGTGGTTACCGGTCAGCTTGCGGTTGATCACCTCCACACAGCCGATTTCGATGATGCGATGGCCAAGGTAAACGGGGCCACCACCGGTATTCATACCTGTGGTTTCGGTATCCAGAATGATCTGGCGATTCAGTTGGGGTGTGTTCATGATCCAATCTATGTCAAACTTCGGCTTTACTCGCTAGTTTACCCCAAGCCTCTGGCTAAAACAGATTGATTGCTCATGTTAAAACAGATTGATTTATTCACGGATGGCTCCTGCCTTGGCAACCCGGGCCCGGGTGGCTATGGCGCAGTCATGGTTTATGGCAAACACCGCAAGGAAATTTCAGCCGGCTTCAAACTGACCACCAATAACCGGATGGAGCTGATGGCCGCCATCATGGGGCTTCGAACCCTCAACGAACCGTGCAAGGTGCGCCTCACCACTGATAGCCAATATGTGCGCCAGGGGATCACCCAGTGGATCATCGGCTGGAAAAAGAAGGGGTGGATGACCGCCAATCGTCAACCGGTCAAAAATGTCGACCTCTGGAAAGCGCTGGATGCGGAAGTGGGTCGTCATCAGATCGAGTGGCTATGGGTCAAAGGGCATTCCGGCCACCCGGAGAACGAACGGTGCGACGAGCTGGCCAGAGATGCCGCATGCGGCAAGGATCTGGCCGAAGATACCGGCTACCAGCCCTGACGGGCCATGCCCGGTGTGGCGAGAGATTTGGGCAGTTGCCAGCGACGCCGCACCGGGATCAGTGGAAAGCGCCGTTTGCGGGCAGCAATAACGTATACCGATGCAAACGCTCTGCAATAGTCCCGCCCGATACTCTCCCGCCACCAGCTGTGCCAGCTCTGTTTACCCATAAACGAGTAACCGAAACGCTCGTCGAACATCACTTCACACCCTAGTAAATGGAGCCAGTCGATGACTCGCCCGGGGGTAAACATCCGCGCCGACCAGGGCAACTTGCGCCGTAAAAAAGGGATACAGTGGCCAATCCCCACCAAACTCACCGGATTGTAACCACTGATAATCAGCCAGCCATCATCGGTCAGTACCCTTTCGGCTTCACGCAATACCTGATGGGGATCGGCTGAAAAATCGAGGCAGTGAGCCAGCAGACAGGCATCGACGCTACCGGTTCGCACCGGCAGCTCGAGGGGATCGCCATAAATGTCCAGCAGTCGCCCCTCGGGCGAGACGCCCACCTGATGACGAATGGATGAACATTTGCAGGAGAGCTCCGCGCTCAGAGCTCCTACCTTGAGCAAGTGATATCCGAACAAGTTGGGGCACCAGCTGTCGAGCCGCTCCTGAATTTCGGCCGCCACCCAGTCACCCATAGGCAGCGCTGACCAGCTGGTCGGGATCTCGATTTGTTGTTCGGTACGTGCCACCTGCATAATAGGGTTCAACTCGCGGTTTCGAACGCCATCCTGTTATATAAGATACCCTCCCTAAAGAGAAGCAGACTCATGTATCCAGTGATCACAGTTCCAGCCTTTAATGACAACTACATCTGGTTGATCCGCCACGAAAATCACTGTCTGGTGGTCGATCCGGGTGATGCCGCCCCCGTGCTGGAGCGGCTCGAGGCATTGGGTCTGGTGCTCGACGCCATCCTGCTCACCCATCACCATCACGACCATGTCGGGGGCGTCACCGGCCTGCTCAGCCACTTTCCCCATGCCCGGCTATATGGCCCCAAACTTGACCCCATGCCGGATCATCACGGTCAGTGGCTGGAAGATGGCGATCAGATTAACTGGCACGGCCTCGCCCTCGAGGTAATCCATGTGCCCGGCCACACCCGTGGCCATATCGCTTACCATGGCAACGGCATGCTTTTTTGTGGTGACACCCTCTTCTCGGCCGGTTGTGGCCGTCTGTTCGAAGGGACACCGGAACAGATGTACCACTCGTTACAGCGCCTTGCCGCCCTGCCCGACGAGACCCTGATCTACTGCGCCCATGAGTACACACTCTCCAACCTGCGCTTTGCCTATGCAGTTGAACCGGACAATCCGGCGATCCGTGATCAGATCGGACTGATCAGCAAACTGCGGCAACAAGGGCTGCCAAGCCTGCCCACCCGGCTGGAGGATGAGCGCAAGTTTAATGTTTTTCTGCGCTGCGAGCTCGATTCGGTAAAATTTTCTGCTGAAAAGAAGGGGCTAAAATGCGTGGAAAATCCGGTAGATACCTTTACGATCTTGCGTCAATGGAAGGATGTTTTTTGAACAAACCTTGATCAGGAGGGGATTGCCCCTTATGATGCCGGCTGTTTTTCTTAAAAATGACCGGAACGAGATGAAGGTACGAACGGCCTTAT
Source organism: Aeromonas sp. 600774 (assembly GCF_049175075.1). Classification (NCBI taxonomy): domain Bacteria; kingdom Pseudomonadati; phylum Pseudomonadota; class Gammaproteobacteria; order Aeromonadales; family Aeromonadaceae; genus Aeromonas; species Aeromonas sp. 600774. Next base: position 197,089 of record NZ_JAAKUJ010000002.1, on the reverse strand, counting down.
TGGCAGCGCTGTTGCTCAGCGGCTGCCAAAACCTGAGCCATCAGGATGACCGGGCGCTAACGGCAATCGAGCCGATCAAGTCCCCCCAGGTCAAGAAAAAAGCGCATAAAAAACACTCTTCCCATTTCCTGTTTGGCGATGAACAGCTGGATGAAATGGAAGAGACGGACAATCTGTGGGTGCGTATCAGCGATGATATGCAACTGGAAACTCCGGACAACCCGCGCATCCGCCAGCAACGTGAGTGGCTGTTGCGCAATGATAAGCATCTGGCGACCATTGCCAGCCGGGCTGAACCCTACCTCTATCTGATGGTAGAGGAGATTGAACGGCGTGAGCTGCCAATGGAGCTTATTACTGTCCCGATGATCGAGAGCATGTTTGATCCCCATGCCCGATCCCGCAGCAATGCCGTCGGTCTGTGGCAGTTTGTGCCAGCGACAGGCAGAAACTTCGGTCTGCGCCACGACAACTGGTATGACGGACGGCGTGATGTGCTGGCCTCCACCAATGCGGCGCTCGACTATCTGGAATACCTGAACCGCTTCTTTGACGGCGACTGGCTGCAAACGCTGGCCGCCTACAATGCCGGTGAAGGACGGGTGCGCAACGCCATCCAGCGTAACCAGCGCGCAGGCAAACCGACCGACTACTGGTCACTCGATCTGCCGCGCGAAACCCGGATGTATGTGCCCAAGATCCTCGCCATGGCTGACATGATCAGCAATGCGGACAAGTACAATATCCAGTTGCCGGTGCTCGCCAACGAGCCGAAGCTGCGAGTGGTGGAGACCGGCAGCCAGATCGATCTGAACGTGGCCGCCCAACTGGCAGGTCTGCGCACGTCACAGCTCAAGGAGGTCAATCCGGCCCTGAGCCGTGGCGTGATGTCGCCCCGTGGCCCTTACCGCCTGCTGGTACCGGTAGAATATGCCGATACCCTGGAGCTGGCACTGGCCGATCTGCCCAAGAGCGAGCGTATTCGTACCCGCTCCTATCAGGTCACCAGTGGCGATACTCTGTCACGCATCGCCCAGAATCATGGCGTCAGCGTGAGTGAGCTGAAGCTGGCTAACAATCTGCGCAGCAACAACCTGCGTCGCGGTCAGCAACTGGTGATCCCGACCCACGGTCAGGTCAGCAGCAAGGCCAGTTCCGCCAGCAAACCGCAGCAGCTGGCAAGCCGTGGCAGCAGCCAGAAGGCCAAGGTCAGTTACAAGGTGCGCTCGGGTGACAACCTGTGGAGTATCAGCCAGGCACACGGCGTCTCCCACGAAGAGCTCGCCAAGTGGAATGGTCTGAATGCCAAGTCGGCGCTCAAGCCAGGCATGAAGCTGGTGGTCTATCCCAAGCAAGGGAAGAAGAGCGACAAATCGATGGTGTATCAGGTTCGCCGTGGCGACTCCATCTCCTCCATCGCGGCTCGCTTCCAGGTGGCCATCAACGATGTGATGCGCTGGAACCAGCTGGATAAAGGGGATTACCTTAAGCCCGGCCAGGAGCTGACCCTGTTTGTGAAGAACAACAGCTAAGCCTCACCGCTTGAACCCGATAAAAAACGGGGCCAGTCAGATGACTGGCCCCGTTTTTTATTACTGCGGCTAACCGCTGCTGTGTCTGAGCCACCGACTAAAACAATGACTTGGCGCCGCCTGCGGATGCATCACCGCTCTGCAGGCAAAACTATCACCGCTATTCCCAGAGCCTTGTCGGCACAACCAGCAACACAGTGCGCTGGCCGATCGCCACATTGGCATTGGGGAAAACCACCGCCTCACGCGGCTTTTCCACCATGTAGCGCAGCTCACCATCCTCGGCCAGTGCGAACCCTTGGGGGAATTCGGTGAAGTTGTCCACATCGCTGGCGAACAGGAAGCGAAAGTCCGCTGATTTTTTGGTGATCACCCGATCGATAACAAACAGGGTGAAATCATCCGCCCGCCACGGCTCCAGCACCACCTCATCCTGAGTGACCAGCTCCTGCAGCGCTTGGCGGGTTTCGATAAAGCGGGTCATGTCGTTCTCACCAAATGGCCGGACCTTGCCCAGCTCCACCGTAAAGGCGTGGGCCCCATGCTGGCGTGAGCTGTAGTAGCTGAAAGTAGTGGTCGGGCTGGCGGAAAGCAGAATGGTACGCACCCCACAGGCGCCGAGGAACTGCACCTGCTCGCGGCAGTGGGGCCGCTCGTGGGGAAAGGGGTAGACGGCGAACTTCTCGTGGCGCGAACCGCGAATGGCGGTGTGCAGATCGTAGTGGTAACGGGGACGAGCCGGATCGGCAAAGAAGCGGCTCACATACTGCTCGAGGCGCATGGCGCGGATCCGCTCCCGATTGCAGAGCCCCTCCCCCTTGCTGTGGGCGCCAGAGAAGAGCCGGTTCATGTTCTCCTCCACCTCCCGCAGCCCCAGATTCATCGCCGCCGGATTGCCAAACAGGAACAGCACCCGATGGCGGGCGCTCAGCTCGCCAGAGAGCAGACGGCTCAGCAGCTGGTTGCAGATCTCGATGGGGGCGGTCTCGTTGCCGTGAATACCGCAGGAGAGGACGATATCCTTGCGCCCCCCCGGCTGGCCGCCCGCGCCACTGGCAGGCTCCAGACAGATGACACCGGTATCCCAGACGCTGACTTGCGTGCCATCCGGCAGCGCAAAATCAAAGGGATCGAGCAGCCACTCGTGGCTGCGGGTCATGGCCAAAAAATCGTGCTGGGGAATCATCCGTCTCACCCTCTTGCGCTGGAACACTATGGCCGGATTATACGCAAGGCATCGCGGCTTAAAATCGTTTTTTAAACAAATTCAAACATTAACAACACAATTGTGATAACAATCGAGCGACGACAGCGAGGTGCTATAGCAATGTGAAATAAAGAGAAGAGGAAAGAGGATCAACGCACAACAGGGGGAAAACGAGGGGAGATAAAACAGACTATTACCCGCCTGATGGCTGGGCGCCACAGGGGCAAAGCAGAAAACGGATCAGCAGAAAAACGAGGCATCCATGCCCGGCTGATCAACCACGCCAGAACGGCTTGTTGGTCTCTTGATAACGGTCAGCTTCGTTCAGGCCGATGTCTTTGAGCAGGTACTCGGGCAGCTCGGAGAGCTGGCGACGGCTGCGGCTGCGCTCCAGCCAGGTCAGAACGGTCATTTTAACGCGAGCAACCAGATTCAATTGGCTGGAATGCTGGTAACCGGTTTCGGTATAAGTCATGTTGGCCATGATGCGGCTCCTCTGAATATTTGTTTACGCACTGGGCTTCAATTTGATGCGCAAAGCTTAGTCAGGGAGTCAGACCGACTCAATTGACGAATTTTGATACGTTACATTAGTAAATCTAATGTCTAAAAACGGCAGGATTTAATTTTAACGCTTTGATTTTAAACAACTAATTATTTTAACGGTTGGCCAGCAGAGTCGCACAGCATATTGTGCTGCATGGCACCCATCTATATATGCATTTTGCTGCTTTACATATGCAGGGACGAGCAAGGTGTGAACAGCTGGCAACAGCGGAGTTACACGAAATTGTTAATTTAATGATCTTGTGGCGATCTTTGTTTAACATACTGAAACATAAATAAAACCATCACCGTATCCCCATTCAGAGGCGCACATTACACCCTCCCCAAAGTGCCTCTTGGCACTCCAGCCGCATACTGGTATGTTTATTTATACAGTAGTTTTGCTACCCGCAGCAGATGTCATACCTGATGTCGTCAACAGCGGGTCAGACCACAGGATCATCGATGGATACCTTTACCCCTACCGCCGCCCTGCGTCAACAGATGGCCGCCATTGAAACCTCTCTCAACCAGCTGGCCGATCTGCTTGGCCAGCTCGAGCTGCAGGAGGCCCATGTCTATCCCCTCCCCCCGGTGGCGCAGGGGGAAGAGCACGACCCGATCGAGCAAATTGAGGTGGGCTATCTCAACGGTGAAGCCGCACTGGCGGCCACCCTCGCCGCTTATCGGGACCACAGCGCCCGCCCCGGCTGCTCCACCAAGGCGACTCACCGGCTGCCCGGCTGGTTGCGCTTTCCTGCCGCCGCCGCCCCGCAGCTCCAGCCGCTGGTTGAGGAGATCAACCAGCGCAAGCTTGATTTCAAGGGGCTGGTGCAACAGGCGGGGGGACGGGATGAGAAGTTCGAGCTGGTACATACCGCCCTGCCCGGGGTGATCACCCTGCAGGTCTACCGCAAGCTGACCCTGTTGGCGGGGGAGCTCCACTCCCTCGGTTTTACCTGGGCCGACAAGCAGACCATCAATCGCCTCACCCGCGAACAGGTGCTGGAGATGCTGGAGCGCAGTCGTCGCTATATACCGGCCCTCTCCAACAACGAGGAGTGGAGCAAGATGGTGGATCAGGAGGTGTACGACATTCGCCGCCTGCCCGCCGATGCCGAGCTGCGGATCCGCCGCCCGGTCAAGACCCACCCGATGATCAACCTGCTCTGGCAGGATCGCACCCCGCGCAAGCAGCAGATCAAGGCGAGCTTGCCGCTGCTGCTCTGCTCGGATACCCCGCCTGCAGTCACCCATCTGGGCAACTATCCCCCCAAGAGCCGGCAGGCGCGGCGAGATCGCAAGATTGGTGGCGAGCCCATCATCGAGCGGCTGCATCTCTACCTCTATCAGGGCTAACGCGACGAGCCAGCTAAAACCGGCACGCAGAAACGACAGAGGGGAGCACATCGGCAAGATGTGCTCCCCTCTTTCATATGGCATGGCCATGTCGCTGGTGCTACAGCGGATCAGCTCATCAGCAGGGCCCGCAGGCTCTCCACATCCAGCCCGCGCACCTCGGACTGGCCGCTCAGCAGACCATCGGCCAGCGCCCGCTTCTCGTCGTGCAGGGCGACAATCTTCTCCTCCACCGTCTGCTCGCACACCAGGCGATAGACGGTCACTGGCTGGGTCTGGCCCATCCGGTGGGCCCGATCGCTCGCCTGATCTTCCACCGCCGGGTTCCACCAGGGATCGAGGTGCAGCACGGTATCGGCCTGGGTGAGGTTGAGGCCGGTCCCCCCTGCCTTGAGGCTGATGAGGAACAACGGCACCGCCTCGTGGCGAAAACGCAGGATGGAGTCCTGACGGGACTTGGCGGAGCAGCCGCCATCCAGATAGCAGTAATCCCAGGATTTCTGCTCGATGCGGGCCCGCAGCAGGCTCAGCAGATCGACAAACTGACTGAACACCAGCACCCGATGACCACCGTCAATCGCCTCTTCCAGCAGGGCCATCGCCTCATCCAGCTTGCTGCTGGTTTGCGACCACTCGGGCATCACCAGCTCCGGCGAACAGCAAAGCCGGCGCAACCGGGTCAGGCCACTCAACACATGCATCAGGGCACGACCATCGGCACTTTGCACCTGCTGCACCACTTCACGCCGGGTCGCCTCGTAGAGCTGACGCTCTTCGGGGGAGAGGCTGATGTGGTGAATGATCTCGGTCTTGTCTGGCAGCTCGGTCAACACCTCCTGCTTGAGACGACGGAGGATGAAGGGGCTGATCACCGCCCGCAGCAACGCCATATGCTGGGGATCCTTGACCGCCTTGCCAAAGCGGCGCTTGAACTCGCCAAGGCTGCCGAGCAACCCCGGGTTGATAAAGGTAAAGAGGCTCCACAACTCCCCCAGATGGTTCTCGATGGGCGTGCCGGAGAGGGCGAGGCGAAAATCCCCTTCCAGCTGGAACAACAACTTGGCGCGCTGGGTACCGGCGTTTTTGATCTGTTGTGCCTCATCGAGCACCATGGAGGGCCAGCGACGCCCCTTGAGCGCCTCCGCCAGACTGCCGAGCATACCGTAGTTGATGATGATCACCTGCCCCGCTTTGGCATCGCGAATAATGCGCTCGCGCTCGGCGGGATTGTCAAAGATCACCACCTCCAGCTCGGGGGCGAAACGGGCCACCTCCTCCTGCCAGTTGGTGACCACTGACTTGGGCACCACTACCAGGGCTGGGCCAAGGTGCTGGCGCATCCGCAGCACGATAAGCGCCTGCAACGTCTTGCCCAGACCCATGTCATCGGCCAGACAGGCGCCAAAACCGTGATGGGCCAGGGTCGCCATCCAGCGCACCCCCTCCTTCTGGTAATCCCGCAGCGCGGTGAGCAGCTCCGGCGGGCAGGATACCTCCTGCTGCCACTCCTGCTGCAGAGATTGCCATGCCGCATCCCCCTCGGTGGTGATGACCGAGAGCAGACGGGTAAGCGGATAGGCCAGCTTGTGGTTGATCCGCTGCTCGTCGTCGAGCATGGCCCCCAGCATGGAAAGCCGCTCCACCAGCTTGTCGCTCAGCATCAGGCTGGTCTTTTCGTCGAGCTGGACGGTGCGCTGACCCGGGGTCAGCTGACGCAGGATCAGGCGCAAATCGAGGATCTGATGCTCATCGAGGGCCAGCGCCCCTTCGACCTGGAACCAGTCCTGCCGCCGCTCGATGCGCAGGCTCAGTGCCGCTTCATCGAGGCTCTTGAGGCGGGCGCTGTCCTGATGCCAGTGAATGACCACGCCGGCATCCACCAGCTCAGGCAGGGCATTGACCAATGCCAGTGCCTGCTCTCCTTCAAGGCGCCACTCGCTGCCGGGCAGATCGATGGGAAGCTGATTGCGCAGCAGTTGGGCCTGCCCCTTCTCGGCTCCGAGATCCCGCTGCCAATAGTGGTTACCCTTGATCCCTTGACGGATGATGCTCTCCCCCTTGCCCAGAGGCTGGGGAGGCAACTCGTCAAAACGGGTCACCAGCTTGACCGCCAGCTGGCCATCCTGCCAATCGAGCTGCACCGAAGGAATGCCCGGCCAGGGGGCCAGTTCGGCATTGCCGTGCAATCCCTCAACCTGGCTGTGCCAAGGCAGATCGGCGATCCCGTCCAGAGTGCGCTGCAACTCGCTCATCCCCTCGGCGGGCAGCAGCGGGATGGATTCGAGCGCTGGCAAACGGTCGAGCAGCGGCTGCGGGGTGAGGATGAGCTGCCACAGATCCTGCGCCAGCGGCATGATATGGGCCCCGCGGGCGGCTGCATCTGGGATCAGCAAGGCACTCATCTCCTCTTCGGTCGCGATAATCTGCAGCAGCGGCGCCGTGATGGCGAGCTGCAGCTTCTGCCCCTTGGCGTTGAACAGGCGGGGGTGATCGGCCAGCGGCGCCCAGACATCCCGGGGCAAGCGTCCCATCACCCGCGGCAGGGTGCGCACCACTGCCCAGTCGTGCTCATCGAGCAGCGCCGCATACTGGGTGGAGAGCAGGGTGGGATCGACCCGGCGGCCCGCCGTCCACTCCCCCTTGGTGCTGAGTTTCTGGATCTTGCACTCCAGCTCGGGGCCATCGGCGTGAAGCAGCCACACCAGCCGCTCCTGCGGCTTGCGCACACCGCTGGCACGTCCCAGCCCCTGCAGCCAGTTGAGCCAGCTGGCGGAGGCAGCCCCCTTCTCCTCGCCGCCTTCCTCTTCTGGCTCTTCGTCTTCGGCCTCGCTGTTGCGCAGCTGGCAGAGTGGCGCCCCTTTGGCCCCCTCTCCCAGCAGCAGGCGCAGCAGATCCTGACAAAACGCCATCAGCCGATGATGGGGTTCGGCGTCAAGCAGGTGGGAGAGATCCCACTTGTGCAGCATGGCCACCTGCGCGCTCTGGGCGCCGTGACGGGCCAGCGCGCAGAGATCGAGCCAGAGATAGCCCCAGTGCAGCTCCTCCACCGGCAGTTGCAGGGTATCGAACAAGCCGACCGCCTGCCCATGCCGCTCACCGGCCCACTGGCTGAGCAGATCGGCCAGCAGCGGAAATTGTCCGCCAAGGCTGCGCTGCCACTTCTTGCGCTGCTCGCTGGCAATGACGGGGTCTGCCTGCTGCAACCAGCCGAGCCAGAGCAAAGCACTGAAGGAACGCGGCCACTGCCCCTCATGACCCTCGGCCTGCCACTGGCCCAGAGCCGTGAGCAACCGCTCACCCAGAGGGCCACACTCCCCCTGCGAGGCAACCGCCTGCAGGGCAGGCCACAACAGGCTGGAATCGGTGCTTTCGCCATCCCCACAGAGCCAGCGCCACTCCGCCTCAAACGCCTTACCTTGCGCCTGCACCTCGGGGGCACAGCGCACTAGCGCATTGGCCAGCGGCCAGTGCTCTTCATAAGGGGCATCGAGAAGCAGCTGCAGCGAGAAGTGCTCCAGCAACAGTTGCTGCCAGGCGGGGCTGGAACCCGCCAGCAGCAGATGGGCATCTGCGGTATCGAGCAGTGTGAGCAGATCACCGGGAGAGAAGAAAGCCGGGATCTCGCCCGCCTTGCCCCTGCAAAGCTCGCGCACCAGCCCGTGCACCAGATCCTGGCCGGTCACCGAGGAGACCCGGCTCCAGTCAGGGGCAGCACAAAGCCCAGCCCGCACCCCCAGGATCAGCGCCAGCGTCCCCTCTGCAGTCAGGCTCCACTGCTGCTCCCCGCGCAATCTGACAAGGCCGGCGTCATGGAGCCGGGTCAGGTGGCTGGCGAGCTCATGGCCCGCCCCCAGCGTATCTTGTAACAGACGGGTACTGGCGACACGCTGCAGTTGCAAGGCACTGAGCAGCAGATAACTATCCGGGGAGAGGGTGGAGGCAGACATCAAGACTCACGGGCAGATGCAAAAGCGGAATTTTAACGGGAAAGCGTCAGCCACTCGACCCTTTACCGTGAAATAACTCAAAAAAAAACGGCCATCCGTGATGACCGTCGAAAGTAACGAAGGAAATAGCCGGATCATCCGGTTACCTCCCACAGCGGGAAAATCGGGAGCGCTAGCCCCTAATTCGTGGGGCCAATGCTAGAGGTTGGCGCCCGAAAAAGCTTTGAAGCGGATCACAGTTGAAAAGGATTTCTGAAAACGCTTTCAATATTTGGCGACCAAAAGAGATGATTTTGCGCCAAATGAACCATCTTCAGCCTGGCCTTTCTCTCGTCTCGACATGGGTCCCCATATCCCAATGTCCATTCAGTACTCGACGGGTTCTCTTTACACTGACTGCCTGCATGCGCGGAACATCACTGACTGTTGGTAGCGGAGCGATTGCCCTTGTCCGGAGCATTGGCAGACTGATCTGGCCAGCACGCTCGGTACTCGGCCAGTTACGAGGGCTGGGTGGCAACTCACCGGTTGCAAGAAACGGGGATCCATCCGACCGGCTTGCCCGGGCTGTCATTGATCGATAGGATGTGCCCCATTCCAAGAAGGCAGGAGCAACATGATTTTGCGACAACGCGTGGCGACAAGACTCCTGCTGCTGGTCTGCATTCTGCTGCTCAATTGTGCACTACAGCCACTGACCAGGCTGGCTCAGCTGGAGATAGCCGCTGGCTGCCATATGCTGACCGCCCCATCCTCCGCCATCGATGTCGATGAGGATGGCCGCGCAGCAACGCCGCAACCCGGCAGTTGCCATCTCAACGGCAAGTGGCTCAGTGCCGCCAGCCTGCAATGCGCCGAACAGATCTTCTTTGCCATCGCATTCCTGATCGCCCTGCTGGCATCACTGCCCCGTTGCTCGCCCCCACTCCCCCCACCCAGAAATATCTCTCCGCCAGAACGGCGGCTTCATCTCACCCTTTGTGTCTGGCGAGAATGAGTCAGTCGCGGCTTAAACAACCCTGACTTTCATTTTCAAGAGACAACACCATGTCAAACATCTTCAAGACTGCCCTCTTGCTGGGCAGCCTGCTGTGGCAATCCATCGGATTGGCCAGCGATACCGGCTGGCTCACCAGCCCCCGCAACGATCACGCACAAATCCGGCTGCAAGCAGATAGCCGGGATCCGGCACAGCCCCGGATGCTGCTCAGTCTGGCACTCGAGTCCGGCTGGAAAACCTATTGGCAAAACCCGGGTGAAGGGGGAATTGCCCCTGAAATTCTCTGGGATGATCCCCAACTCACTCAACAATGGCACTGGCCAGTGCCAGAGCGATTCGCGGTCAGCGGCATGTCGACCCAGGGGTATCAGCAGGCCGTTACCTTTCCCATCAGCCTTGGCCATGGCAACCGCAAAGAGTTGACCGGCACATTACGCCTTTCAACCTGCAGCAACGTCTGCATCCTGACCGACTACCCTTTTGCCCTTGCTCTGGATGGTACGGCACCGGACGGGTTCGATCTTGCCTATGCACAGGCGATGAGCAAGCTGCCACAAGCCATGCCCAAGAGCGTCAACCTCCAGGCTGGCTACCAGCAAAACCGGCTACAGCTGAGCGCTAAGCAGCAAGAGGGGTGGCGGGCTCCGCAGATTTTCCTCCAGCAGCTGGAGGGGGTCGAGTTTGGCGAGCCCAGCCTGGAGGTGCAGGGCAATACCCTGATTGCCCGCATTCCGGTCAGCGATGGCTGGCAAGGGGATGCACCGGATATCCGTCATCAGCAATTGGGCGTGGTACTGGTCAATGGTGATGAAGCCTGGCAGCGCCAGGTCACCATAGGTGATCCCCTGCCACTACCCGCTGGTGGCCACTCGCTGCGCTGGATCCTGGGGGCTGCACTGCTTGGTGGGCTTATTCTCAACCTGATGCCCTGTGTGTTGCCGGTGCTGGCCCTCAAGCTGGGATCAGTACTGCAACTGGAGACCCGTGAGCGTCGCCCGGTTCGCTTGCAGTTCCTGGCGGCAAGCGCAGGTATCCTGGTCTCCTTTTGGACGCTGGCACTGATGAGCACCCTGCTGCGCGCCACCCAGGGGGCCGTCGGCTGGGGTATCCAGTTCCAGAGCGTCTGGTTTATCGGCTTCATGGTCGTGGTGACCTTGCTGTTCTGTGCCAACCTGCTGGGGCTGTTCGAGATCAGGTTATCCAGCAATGTCAACACCCGCCTGGCAACCGCAGGTGGCAACGGCATGGCCGGTCACTTTCTGCAGGGCTGCTTTGCCACTCTGCTGGCAACACCCTGCTCCGCCCCTTTCCTTGGCACCGCAGTCGCCTTTGCGCTCGGGGCACCATCCGGTCAACTCTGGCTTGTCTTTACCGCACTGGGGATTGGCATGAGCCTGCCATGGCTGCTCATCGCCGCCCTGCCCCGTCTCGCGCTTTGGCTGCCAAAACCGGGACGCTGGATGGGGCGCCTGCGCATCCTGCTCGGCCTGATGATGCTGTGCTCCAGCCTCTGGCTGCTCAGCCTGCTTGGCAACCATATCGGCCATAACAGGGTAGTGATCCTGATGGTGCTGATATTGGTGGCCCTGCTGCTGGCGGTCGTATGGCGCCACGGTATTCGCGGTGTAACCCTGGGGCTGGCACTGGGCTGCTTGCTGGTCGCCGCCCTGCTGCTCGGCAGCGCCTTCACCATGGAGGGCAAACCACCACAGGATAACGTCAACTGGCAGCCTCTCTCGGAGCTGGCCATCCAGGACGCCCTGGCACAACACAAGCGGGTCTTCGTCGATGTGACCGCCGACTGGTGCATCACCTGCAAAGCCAACAAATTCAACGTGCTGCTGCGCGATGATGTGCAACGAGCCCTGAGTGCCCCCGATGTGGTGGCCTTGCGCGGGGATTGGAGCCGCCCCTCCGACAGCATCGCCGGCTTCTTGCGCCAACGCGGCAGTGTGGCCATTCCTTTCAACCAAATCTATGGCCCCGGGCTACCAGGTGGCGAGATCCTCTCTCCGCTGCTAGATCGTGCAACTCTGCTGGCCACTCTGGAGCAAGCTGCGCACGCCCCTGTTCAAGGAGAAACAAGATGAGATATATCCTGCTCATACAGATCCTGCCGGAAGAGCGGGGCATACCCGCAGCGCAAGGGGGAAATTATCGGCAATCGGCTGATCTCCCTCATATAGCGCTCGGGGGCAACGTCAAAAACGCACTGGTCATCAAGGGGCAGTCATGACAGCAACATCATCCCGAATCCTCCGTCTGCGCCGCTGGAGCAAGGAAGCCCTCTGGCTGCTGCTGTTGGCGGTGATTATCTCGACAGCGCTGGACCTCTGGCGCAGTCCGGCGCTGCCAGAGGGAAGCCCGCTGCCTAAACTGCTGCTGCAAGATGGCACTCTGGCCGACCTGCAGACAATGAGCCGGGACAGACCACTGCTGATCTATTACTGGGCCAGCTGGTGTGCAGTCTGCCGTGTTACCACACCGACAGTGGAGCAGCTATGGCGAGACGGCGAAAACGTGCTGACAGTGGCGCTGCGCTCCGGCGACCCAGCCAGGTTGCAGCAGGGGATAGCCAGGAAGGGGCTGACCTTCCCGACCCACAATGATGAGCATGGCGACCTTGCCGCCCGCTGGCAGGTGAGCGTCACCCCCAGCTTCCTCATCATCAAGCAGGGTAAAGTGGTGAGCACCACCACTGGCTGGAGCTCTGGCCCGGGACTGAAACTGCGGTTGGCCTGGGCCAGCCTCGGCTAACTCGGCCCGCCTAGGAACACCATTGCGGCCCCTCTTCCCGCTGAAGAGGGGCCGCAATGGTATCGTTCTGACCTCGATTCAGAAAAAGGCCGGAGCCCGCAGCTACGCTGTTTAGCTTTTCCCCACCGGTGATGGCATCTTGCCAAACCAGTGCTCCGACAGTTTCTGCGCCTGTTTGACCTCCGGCTTGGTCATCGCTGCTTCCAGCTCGTCGCGAGCCTGCACCGCCTCCGGCATCCCTTCTGTTGCTGCCAATGACAGCCAGGCATAGGCATGTACCCGGTTACGCGGAGCCCCCAGTCCCTCTTCACGCATGGTTCCCATCCGGTATTGCGCCATACGATCACCCTGTTGGGCCGCCTGCCGATACTGCTTGAGTGCCAACGCGTAATCTTCTTTACCCCCTTGCCCCAAACGCAGCATTTCACCGTAGGCATAGAGTGCAGCCCTATTCCCTTTCCGGGCGGCCTTGGCATAGCTGGCTCTGGCCTGCTCCAGTTCACCTTGCTCCTGCTGCAGTGCTGCCAGATCGAACCATGCCCTGGTCACACCACCGTCAGCAGCACGCATTAACCAGTGGATCTGCTGCTCCCGGTCTACCTGCTGCAAACTCAATTGATATTCGGCCTCATGGGAACCGTGTGCAGCGGCCAGCTCCAGCCAGTAACGGCCCAAAGCAGGGTCTGCTGATACCAACTCCCCGGCCAGATAAGCCTGGCCAAGCCAGAGCTCGGCTTCAGCAGAACCGGCATTGGCAGCCCGTTGATAGGCAGCGAACCCATGGATAGGGGCGGCCTGTCTGGCTTGCTTTAGCAAAGCGTCCGGTTGCTGCTGGGCTGCTGCCTTGTCGTTCCAGCGCTGCGCAAGATCCGGCCGTTTGGCGACCCCTTTACCTTGCGCATAGCGCTCGCCCAGCAGGTACTGGGCATCACGGTTGCCAAGCTCTGCGGACCGTTCAAGCCACTTGACGGCATCCGTATCGGCCCCCGGTTGGGTGCTGTACCAGCGGGCCAGTACCAGCTGAGCGTCAGCATGATCCCGCTTGGCGGCCTGCTCGAACCAGTCGAGGCATTCACTCACCAGTTTGCCTTGATGCTGCTCCTGGCACATCACGCCCAGTCGATAACTGGCATGGGTGTTGCCAAGCCGCGCAGAGCGTTGCCACCACTGGGTAGCGAGCGCCGGATTTTTGGGCTCACCGAGCCCGGCCTGATACCAGTCACCCACTTGCCACGCAGCGTTGGCGCGGATCTGCTGATCGGCAGCCAAGGGGCCCGACTGCTCAGCCGCTTGCTGCATCCAGTGCATGGCATTGGGGTAATCGGGTTGGGTTGCCAGCCGTCTGGCCAGCTCATATTGGGCGCGGCCATCCCCCTGCTTTGCAGCTTGGGATAGCTCGGCGTCAGTACGTGGGGCAGTGGAAGAACAGGCTGCAAGCACACTGACTGCCACTGCCAGGCATAAGACTCGATATGTCATGGGAAATCCTTCGCAGAGTGAAAAAATGAGAATAAAACAGGCGCTATTGCAAATTGCACCGTTATTGGTCAATCAAAGGGCAAAGAAGCTGAATTACAGCCTCTTCGCCCTGAATTAATAACCGAACTCTTTGCGCGTCGAAACCTCTATCAATTTATGTTCAGGTAAGAAACCAATAATATCATTCAATACGTTTTCGTATTTTTGCGCGTTAGTGAATATGGTTGCATGCCCCTCAGAGTCAAATGGCCGACCAAATATATCAATGCCATATACACCTCTATAAATGGTGATGTCAGCTTTTTTGGAAAACTTACAACCATAATGATTTATTTGAGGTTTCATATTGGTTATTTTAAAGGCCAGAAATGCACCGACACCTGCACCGGCCAGTGCCAGCGGCCCCACCAGACCCACAGCGATGATGCTGCCCACAATCAACAAACCACCAATGCCGCGAGAAATGGTATAAGCCACTTCCGGGATATTGTCCTGCTGGGTGTAGTAGATCCCCTTGGCGGTCATTCGGTAGTGATAGAGTTGATTAGGTGAAAAAATATAACGTCCTTGAAGTGCTCCTAATACACCAAACACCAGAAACATGAGGGTTATTTGCCAGTCATGCTCATTATCACCGTTAATAAAAATCATTAAACCAATAAACCAAAGTAAACCGCATAAACCCGCAGCCATCTCTCTCACCAACCTCTGCCGATGAGCAATCTGCCACTCATATAAAACCGGCTCCTTTTGCAACTCAAGGTATTGCTCGCTGTAGTAGTGGTTGGCGCCATCAGCCTCTGCGTTCTGAGACTGTTCTGTTGTTTCACTCATGTTATTGCAACCTTATGATGGTGCCTTTCACTGGCAGTGTGATATCAGATTCTACGGTCAAGACCACTCCACTGGTAAAGGTTGCTCTTGCCACAAAGCGCTGCGCCTGCAGGTGGCACCATTATTGGTCAATCAAAGGGCAGATAAGCTGAATTGCAGCCTCTCTGCCCCATGGCTTAATAACCGAACTCTTTGCGCGACTTGGCTTCGGTAATTTGATAGTCAGGGAGTGAACGAGCTAAATCATTTAGCACGCGTTCATAATCTTCCTTGTGTGTTAACACAATGCCGTACTGCCCCGTCTCTCTTGGCATCTCTATAATTTTGATCCCATAAACATCTCTAAATATGGAAAGACCACCAAAACCTTTGAACTGACAGCCACTATGAAACACTCTTGGTTTCATATTGGTAATTTTAAAGGCCAGAAATGCACCCGCACCTGCACCGGCCAATGCCAGCGGCCCCACCAAGCCGACAGCAATGATGCTACCCACAATCAACAAGCCACCAATCCCGCGTGCAATGGTGTAAGCCACTTCCGGGATCTTGTCCTGCTGGGTGTAGTAGATCCCCTTGGCAGTCATTCGGTAGTGATAGAGCTGGTTGGGGTCAGTTAAGTAGCGCGAAAAAATAACACCCCACACACCCAGT
Source organism: Aeromonas sp. 600774 (assembly GCF_049175075.1). Taxonomy (NCBI): domain Bacteria; kingdom Pseudomonadati; phylum Pseudomonadota; class Gammaproteobacteria; order Aeromonadales; family Aeromonadaceae; genus Aeromonas; species Aeromonas sp. 600774. The sequence continues at coordinate 181,774 of NZ_JAAKUJ010000002.1, read as the reverse complement.
ATTAAAAGCACCCAAATTAACGGCCAGGGGTTCTGACTATCGCTATTAATAAAAACCATTAATGCAATTAGCCAACACACACCACCCATTAACAGTGACGATGACCATGCTGCTCGCGGGGCATGGTCAATATGCCACTCATATAAAACAGGCTCCTTTTGCAATTCAAGGTATTGCTCGCTGTAGTAGTGGTTGGCGCCATCAGCCTCTGCGTTCTGCGGCTGTTCTGTTGTTTCACTCATGTTATTGCAACCCTATGATGGTGCCTTTCACTGGCAGCTTGATTGTTGATATAACCGGGTAACCCGATCTCAAGCTGCTGACCCTTGAGGCTGACAGGCGCTATTGCAGGTGGCACCATTATTGGTCAATCAAAGGGCAGAAAAGCTGAATTGCAGCCTCTCTGCCACATGGCTTAATAACCGAACTCTTTGCGGCTTAACACTTCCATCTCATCAAATTGAGGAAGCTGTTTTTTCATAAACGCATAAATTTCCTCAAAATTTTCAGGCATACAATGTACAACACAGAAATTTTGAACTTTAAAAGGGATGCTTTCAATTTTTATTGAGTACCCAGACCTAAATGTAGAGAATGTGCCATCACCAGAGTGAAAATAACGTCCAAAATGATTTATTTTTGGCTTCATATTGGTAATTTTAAAGGCCAGAAATGCACCCGCCCCCGCTCCGGCCAGTGCCAGAGGGCCCACCAAACCCACTGCAATAATGCTACCCACAATCAACAAACCACCAATGCCGCGAGCAATGGTGTAAGCCACTTCCGGGATCTTGTCCTGCTGGGTGTAGTAGATCCCCTTGGCTGTCATTCGGTAGTGATAGAGTTGATTGGGGGTAAAAAGATAACGTCCCTGAAGTATTGCGACAGCCCCAAAAATAAAAAGGAATATATTCCTAGGGAAAAAACCCTCACCATTCGTTAATAACAAATAGATCCCGATTGACCAAAGAAAGCCACCTATGGCAATCGGAAGTTCCCATGCAAGTCTCTGCCGATGGTCAATCTGCCACTCATATAAAACCGGCTCCTTTTGCAATTCAAGGTATTGCTCGCTGTAGTAGTGGTTGGCGCTATCAGCCTCTGGACTCTCTACGCTCTGCCGTTCTGTGGCGTCACACATCTTATTTCAACTCTTTATTTGGCCTCTGAGCAGGTTGAGGCAGCATCAACATAGCCTCTCAACCTGTTCACCCTCTGAATTCACGATACGTAAAGACTTCTCTTTCATTATGATTCGGGGTGAACTGCCTGGCTATTTTGTAAACATGATCAAAATCATCAGCATTGCAGTTAATCACTATGTGATTAACTAACTTAAAGGGTGAGCTTTCAATAATGAACGCATTATCCTTTCTATATGACTTCAATGTTCCTTCTGCGGTATAAAGTGCACCTAAATACTTTATTTCCGGCTTCATATTAGTGATTTTAAAAGCCAGAAATGCACCTGCACCTGCACCGGCAAGCGCCAGCGGGCCAACCAAGCCTACTGCGATGATGCTACCCACAATCAGCAAGCCACCAATCCCGCGTGCAATGGTGTAAGCCACTTCCGGGATTTTGTCCTGCTGGGTGTAGTAAATCCCCTTGGCAGTCATTCGGTAGTGATAGAGTTGATTGGGTGCAAATAAGTAACGCCCCTGAAGCGCAGCCAAAACACCTGAAACAAAAAAGAAAAGACTTAACTGTCTGTCAATATTATTATTACCAAATATTAAAAAACCAATACTGATGGCCCACAGCCCCCCCCCAACCACTGCAATGGCTAACCACACGCGATATTGTTGATGATCAATCTGCCACTCATATAATACCGGCTCCTTTTGCAATTCAAGGTACTGCTCGCTGTAGTAGTGGTTGGCGCCATCAGCCTCTGCACTCTCTACGTTATGATTGTGCTCTGTGGTGTCATTCATCTTATTTTAACTCTACAAGGTGCCACGGGCCATAAAGCACAGGGGTTGGCCGCTTAAACGCTCTGCCACCGGGTCGCCTATCTTGCTCTGTTATTAGTCAATCAAAGGACAAAGAAGCTTAATTACAGCTTCTTTGTCCCCATGTCTCAATAACCAAACTCCTTACGGCTCGCAGCTTCAATCACTTTATAGTGCGGCAACGCTCGCGTGATATCACCAAGTACACGTTGATATTCCTCCGGCTTGCTAAATACGAGTGCGTATTCCCCTCCACTATACGGGATCTCCATGATTTCCATACCGCACAGCTTGCCAAAAACTGATATTTCACCTGCCCCCTTAAAAATACACCCATAATGGCGGATCCTTGGCTTCATATTGGTGATTTTAAAGGCCAGAAATGCACCTGCACCTGCACCGGCCAATGCCAGCGGGCCTACCAAGCCGACTGCAATGATGCTACCCACAATCAACAAACCACCAATCCCACGCATAATGCTATAAGCCACTTCCGGGATCTTGTCTTGCTGGGTGTAGTAAATCCCCTTGGCAGTCATTCGGTAGTGATAGAGTTGATTAGGCGAAAAAAGATAACGTCCTTGAAGTGCTCCTAATACACCAAACACCAGAAACATGAGAGTTATTTGCCAGTCATGCTCATTATCACCGTTAATAAAAATCATTAAACCAATAAACCAAAGTAAACCGCATAAACCCGCAGCCATCTCTCTCACCAACCTCTGCCGATGATCAATCTGCCACTCATATAAAACCGGCTCCTTTTGCAACTCAAGGTACTGCTCGCTGTAGTAGTGGTTGGCGCCATCAGCCTCTGCACTCTCTGCGTTCTGCTTGTGCTCTGTGGTGTCACTCATCTTATTTCAACTCTATCAAGGTGCCCTGGGCGGGCAGTTTATCATCGATCTCAGCGGTCAATACCACCCCTTTGGCCAAGGTACCGCGGGCCATAAAGCGCAAGGGCTGGCCACTTAAACTCTCTTCCGCCGGGTAACCTATCTGCAACTGCAGTTCATCCCCCTGATTGGCCGCGACCACCAATGTCACCTGCCCCGCCTCTTGGCTGGTCATCTTGATGGCGGCCTCTTGCGCAGGCCCTAATACTGCGCTCACCGCGGGGTAGCTTTGGCCGGAGGGCGCATAACCGAGGCGCCTTATCGACAGCTGCAAGGTGATAGTGCGCAGGTGCGGCGGCAGCGCAACGGTCAGCGTCTCCCCCTTGAGCTCCACCGTCGGCTGGCAGGCAACCCGCTCATACTGGAGCAACTCTTCAGCCGCAGGCCACCCGGCTGGTTTGGTGCCCCAGGTGGATTGCAACAGCCAGCGCTCAATAGGCAGACGGCTGTAGCGTGCCAGTATCACGGTGGCGGCCAGATAGAGCAGGCTGCCGATACCGATAGCGGCAACCATCCAGGGAGCCCAGATTGCACCAAGTGATGCTCCAGCTATCAGATTCCCGGAAGCCCACAAGGCTGGTATACCCTGCGCGATCAGGCCACCTAGCTTGAGTTGGTAACCAAATCTCTCCATATCGGCATTGGTATCATCCTTTAGCTTGGCGCGTGTTTCCCACGCCTCCAGCCCCGCCGCCAGCAGCCCCAGCCCGGTCATCCAGCCAGTGGTGAGCGCAAAGCGGCGCACCAGGGCGGGGTTCTCCTTCATGGCAAGAGCCAAGCGTTTCTCAAGAAGATGGTCAGGCACCACCACCTGCCCTTGCTTGATGGCGACCATAGCGCTGCCGGTCCAGGCGGCGGTGTAGGCCAGGTTGCGGCTCAGCTCCTGCTGTGCAGCAGGGTTGCCATGCAGTTTGCGCGCGCTCTCGTCATACCCTTGCAGCGCCACCGTCAGGTTGGCGATGTTGAGCAGGGCCGCCAACCCGCCAAAGTTGCCCCACTCTTGCCACACCTTGGCAGCCGCTTGTGCCCCTTTCGCCCCTTGCCGCTGCAAATTGAGGTAGCTGGTCATCTTACGTTCAAAATCCTGCTGCAAACCGCCTTCCAGCAATAACAGGCGGGGCCATTTCAGCTGCGACCACTCGGCGCCTGCCGCCTTCATCCGGCCAAGGTGGCCCTCTGTTATCTTGCCGGGCGTTGCCAACTTGCCAAGCAGGTTGCCCTGCACCTGAGCCACAAAGGCTTTGCTCTCGGCCGCAAATGCGGAGTTGATGCGCACCTGCTGGCCGGTGTGAATGGATTCGAGTACCACCAGACTCAGAGTGCGGCCAAGTTTTTCACCGCTGAGCAGATGGGGATGCAGCAACTCGCTGAGCTGTTGCCATGGCTTGATGGCCGCCCCGGCGATGGCCGCTTTGAGGGCGCTCATGGTTGCCTTGGCCGCCTCATGGAACCCGCCAAACAGCTTGCTATTGCTCAGAAGATGGTTACTGGCTATCGCTTCCATCGCCGCCAGCGCATTGGCGACACCGGTGATATTGCCCACCCCAATCCAACCGGGATTGTTCTCGAGCTCTTTTTTAACTTCGATATCAAAGCCGTAGTGTGCCAGCGCGGGCAGCGCCCCCTTTTTCAATGCCTTGGTCAGCGCGGCCCCCCGTTGGGTATCGGGGGCAAAAAACAGGCTAAAGAGCCACTGGCTACTGCTGGCCAGCAAGAGGGTCTGGGTATCCTCCGTCTGGCTATCAAGCCCCAACAGCAAAGGGGAGGTCGGTAACGCCTGCAGTAACTGCAGGGCATCGTCATAGGTCGCCAGCCAGCGCGGACGCAGAGCATCCACGCCCCGCGCATATTGCTGGATAATCCCTTCCAGCCCAGACCAGTTCACTTCGTCATCAAAACGCACTCCAGGCCAGCTGGCCCACTTGTCGGGGTTGAGGCCCAGCAGCTTGAGTTCAGCATGCTGCGCCATCAGGCGCTGCTCGGCCCCCAGATCGATGTAGTGATTACCACTCCCCTTACGCTCTTTGTAGTCATGGTTGGCAACCAGATATGACTGCAACTGCTTCTTGAGCTTGAAGGTCGCCAGACGGTCGCCTCTGGCTGAGACCGGCAAACTGCTCTCATCAAGCTGTGGCAGAGCCAGCATCTCGGTGATACCGGCCATGTTCCAGCGGTGGCGGGTGTTGTCGTCATGAAAGGGATGTTCATAGCGGAGGATGATGTCGCTCAGGCGCTCGGTCACATCGTGCATATCCGAGATAAGGTCATCGAGTGCCACCACCAGAGCACTCTTAAAATCTGGTATGCCAGCCTTGCTAGCCTCCGGTGAGCCTGCGGGTTTGTCGTGCCACAGCTTGCCAGGTTTAATACCTGCGGGAGCCTTAAGGGGGGCACAACTATTGACGAATCCCTTGTTGGGCAAGCCCATGTCGGCTACGTGAGTAGAGAGCAGGTCGAGCAATCCCGCATGCTCGCCCCCCATCTTGCTGGCCAGCGAGAGCAGATTAAAAGAGCGCATCCCTTTGCTGCGCAGGCCGCTCTCTTTGCGATACGCCTTTTTCAGCCGCTCGGTCCAGCGCTGATGGGAGAAGGCCATCGCCACCTTGTGGTTGGCCGGATAAAGCAGATGCCCCTTGCTTCCCTTGCTCTCGTGAATAAATTGGCTGCCTTTAACCTCATACTCGTCGAGAATTTTTGCTTTTTCATCAAAGACATAGAGCCAGCCATCGCGCAGTTGGCGCAAAGTGTAAGGCGTTGCCTTTAGATCCAGGGCGCCCTTGAACCCTTTCGACGGTAAGGGATGAGGTTGTTTGGCTGGCACGTCAAAGAGCTCATCTAGGGCATAACGCACCGGCACCAGAGCCATCTCTTTGTTTTTAAAAGGGCAAGTGCCAACCGGACTTTTGCAATCCTTGTTGCCGGCAGCGCCAGCTGCTTGATTAGGGGTGCTCATGAGGTTCTTTCCTGTGCAATGACGTGTTGCTCTGCCCAGCTGGCAGCTTGTTCAACACGTTGTGACGGGGTCTGTGCCGAGGGGGTAGTCAATAACTTGGTCACGACCGGATAGGCATCGTCCTGCCACCACGACTCGCCCAAAAATCCCAACACATTGAAAAACAGCAGCAAGTCGCGTTCGGTCTGAAATCCAAGTTGATAAGCCTGCTCGGCCCAGCGGGCAATCCAGTTCTGCGGATCACTCTGCTGCGCCAATCGGGCAGGAAACCAGTGCGCCATGTGGTGATAAGTTGCATCCAACTGGTGTTGCCAGCTCACGTCACTCAAACGTGCCCACTGTGCATCGGTTAGTCTGCATGTATCGCCAATCGGCTCGGCAAGTGCCTCTTTGACCTGCCAATGGAGCCAACCTGTGCGGGTTGGCAGCCAGACCTGTGTGATCCCTCGCCAATACCAGGGATCCGCATCCACCAATAGACATGCCATGGTTTCCGGCGCTGCCAGTTTGAGCAGAATACGGCTACCGTAGGGACTTTCGACCTCGATAAGCTGGCGCAACTGGTCAGCCAGCGGCAAAAGGGACAAAGGGGATGAAAGCAGCCATCCGGCATTGGCGGGCAGCGTCTGAAACCGGCTGAGCAAGGGCTCGCTGGCCTCAACCAGACAGGGCGAGACCTCCCGCAAACTATCCCATGGAGCGTAGAGATAAAGTGGCTGGTAAACGGGGCTATCGGTTACCTCAAACAACTGCCGTTCAAGCTCGGGGATCTGCCCGCCATCGAGCAGCAGATAGAGTTGCTCTCCTTTGGCCAAATCAAACTCGGGCAAAACCATTACTGGCTCTCCCCCTTGGCCAGTTGTTCACAAATCTCGCAGACCGGCTCTGCCGATTTGAGCGTTGCAATCTGGCGCACCGGATCCATAGGCACAGGGGGGGCAACAACCTCAACCGCACCGGGCTGGATCGGCATCTGCCCAGCCCAACCGGAGCCAGAGCCAGGACTGCCGCCGGAGTTCATCTTGATGGAGCCACCGCTTAGCGTGACGCCACCGGCGTCGAGCTTCACAAAGCTGCCACCCACCTTGAGGGTCAACTCGGCGCCGGCCTCCATCACGATCTTCATGCCAGCCTTGTGATGCACCTCCTGACCAGCATCAACCAGCAGAGATTGACCCAGCTTCTGATGCATGGAGGTATCCACCGTCAGCGAATAGTCCCCCTTGATCTGGTCACGCTTCTCACCCTCCACCGTCAGGTGGTCGTTGGCCTTGATGCGGGTGACCCGTTCGTTGTCGATATCGCGGTGCTCGTCGTGCTTGATATGCCACGCCGCATCATTTTCGATAAGCACATTCAGGTCTTTCTGACCGTGGATATAAATCTCTTCCTGCCCCGCCTGGTCTTCAAAACGCAGCTCGTTAAAACCCTCGCCCTTGTGGGTTTCGGTGCGCAGCACGGTGCGAGTCTTGTTGGCCGGCAACTCATACGGTGGCCGGTTGGTAGCGTGGTAGGTGCGCCCCGTCACGATGGGCTGGTCAGGGTCTCCTTCCAGAAACGAGACAATCACCTCGTGGCCGATACGCGGGATGGCCATCATGCCGTACTGGCCGCCGGCCCAGCCTTGCGATACTCGCACCCAGCAGGAGCTCTGGTCGTTGGAGCTGCCATATCTGTCCCACGGGAATTGCAGCTTCACCCGGCCGTGCTCGTCGCAGTAAATCTCCTCGCCCTCGGGGCCGACTACGATGGCGATTTGCGGGCCGTCCACCATCGGCTTGTGGGGCGCCTCGGGGCTGCCGACGCGGGCCCGCCAGGTGGTGCTTGCCTTCACCACGCCAAATTCGTTGTGGTAGACGGTCGGGCCGCTGCCGCCCTCCTCCTCCAGCGCCTGGGGTTGCTCACCGGTGTGGCGGATATGGACGATTTGCCAGTCGGTGTTAAGGCTACCGTTGGGGTGTTCGGTCAATGAAAAGTGCTGGCCCGGCAACAAGGCGGCGCAGTTGGATTTGCCACTGCCTGCCACCGCGTCATTGCGCAGGGCATCGAGCCGGTGCTGGGCAAACGCCTTGCCACTCGGGTCCTGCTTGTAGCGGCCCGGGTAGTCGAAGTGCTGGTAAGTGTCCCGTTGATGCTCAAGCTCTGCGCCCAGCTTCTTGTGGGAGAGGCCATAGGCCGGGGTCTTGAAGCTGTAGTCCTTGAGCTCCACATCAGAGGGACGCACCGCCTCGCGGTAGTGGAACTGGCGCACGTAAGGACCTTGTTCCAGCGAACGGTTGCCAAGGTTGAAAAAGAGCTCGGGGCCGGCAGTCAGGGCTGCGGCATCGTCAGCAAAGACGATGCGGTGTTTGCCTTGCTCGAATTCGTGGAAGTAGAACAAGCCCTCTTCGGCTGCGAGGCGGTTCACGAAATCAAGGTCGGTCTCGCGATACTGGACGCAGTACTCGCGCTGGGCATGCTCATTTTTCAGGGCAAAGGCGTAGTCGGTGATGCCGTGCTCTTGCAGCAGGATGCTGAGGATTTCGTCGGGCTTCTGCGCCTGAAAAATGCGGGAGTTCTGGCGCAACCCCAGTCGCCACAGGGCGGGTTTGACTTGCAGCTGATAGCGGGTGCGACGAAAGCCGCTGTCCCCTTGGGCAAATTCGCTCACTACCCCGCACACCCGGCGTTGCAGCTCGCCGTTGTACCACACCATGAGCTCGCAGGGCTGGTCCAGCACGGCGCCAAAGTCGACATCAGGCTGGCTGCTGGCCACCTCCAGCTGCAGATTGAACGGCCGGTTCAGCCCCTCATCCAGCTGGAAACTGGCCACCACGAAGGTGCTCTCGGGCAGCGCCCCCACCTTGGCGGTAAATTGTAATCCTGTGCTATTGGCCATCTTGTGCCTTCTCCATAGCTACCGCACGCCCGCGGCGCGCTACTTGGTGGTTCGATGATGAGATAAAGCCATCATTGACGGCCTTACCTCATAACCGATCAAAACAGTGACAGCACTCTCTAACCGGCCTGTCCGCTACCGGAACCAATCACTACGCCACCACAATCCACCGCGGTGCCGGTTATAGCGATAGGTTTGCCATTGACCAGCACAGACCCTACGCCTCCGGCGATGCTGCGCGGGTGAGGTGGATTGTTGGGCTTGTCGTGGGGTGCCAGTGGATCACCCTGACGGGCCACAGGCTTGCCATCGAGGAACACGTCAGGACTGGCAGCTATCACCGGGGTCGGTGGAAAGCCATCGTGGTCGGTGCCAATGTCACCGAGCAGTGCGATAGCGGGACACATAGTCATTCTCCATATGAGCGGGGAGACGCAACGGCATCCTCCCTCTGCCCCTGTGACAGCCGGTGAAACGCTCCGGGCACAGGGACTTTTGATAAACAACGAATAAACAGAACAGGCCACAGCACAGGCTATGCCATTCAGCATCGGTAAAATTAACCAAATAAAATCAGCCAGTTACCATTTTTCGATAAACAACAGGGTGGGCTGTTAGCAAGGAATTGCGCAAACTGAGCAATTTCCCTGCCAAATGTTGCACCTATAGTTAAACACTCCATATCGTGCGCAAAATATTGCGTAACACAGAGTAATCAACTATCAGGTAACCCATGCTGTAGTTGGTAAAGCCGAATATTGAGGGCTTGCAAGTCACTCTCTATTCCTTTCAGCTCGGCGGCTGTAATAGGCTCCTGCGACGCTTTTCGAGCCTCCAGTTCGCTCAGTCGCACACTGAACGGGATCCCCTGCATCAGGTTCTTTTGCACCTCGTAGAGCTGGGATTTGAGGTAGGAAATCGTGACTGTCTTGCGCTGACGCTCCAGCTCCAGCAGTTGAGCGATCAGGGCATCGACCCCGGCGCGCGCCTCCAGATAGGTTGGCACCCGGTTGAGGTCACCCTGCTGGCCAGCCAGCGCGGTCTGCCACTGTTTGTCGAGGGCCTTGACCGCCAGCGAGTCGGGATAGAGCATCTGCAGCGAATTGCGCAGCCCATCGCCATAACGGTACCAGTAGAGGGGAGAGGCCCGCTCCAGTCGGTCCAACTGGGCCTGATAACGTGACACCAGCTCGTTCTCCATCCCCTGCAGGGTCTGCTCCCCCAGTACGATACGTGCCTGGCGAATATCGTCATAACTGAGGGCCTGTGGCAGCGCTGCGGCGGGTTGTTGCAGCCGTTGCGCCGCGATAGCCTTCTCCTGCTGCTGATGTTGCCACCCAAACCACCCCATCATGGGCAAAGCGCAGCTGAGCAGGCCACAACCAAACCAGAACCAGGCGGGCCGCTGTTTTCGATGCGGCTCGATCTTGAGCACAGTCGGCTTGACCTGTCCCTTCTCGCGCCCCACCAGAATGCTGCCCTGAGGCAGGTGCGGGGTCGATGCCGAAGCCACGCTGCCGTGGCTCTGCTCAATATCCGGCTTGAAAAAGACCATCGGCGGGATCTGCAGCTCCTCCTTGAGTCCCGGCTCATCGGAGACGATGACGATCTCTGTCTCGTCAAACAGATGGGTGTACCCCTCGATGAAGTGCACCAGATTCTCGACCCGGGGAATGCGACTGAGGCCGACGTTGTGCAACTTCTCGCTGATGAGTTGCAGTGCACGCTCGCAGCGGTAGATCAGCCGCTTGTCCTCGTGGCTGATCTGGTACTGGCGGATCACGTCGCTGATGCGGGCGATAAACCAGTCGAGCATCTCGATACGGGCCCGCTCCTGGTGTAACGGCGGCCAGACACTCTCCCACTGGGTGACGATCAGATTGGCGAGAAACTCGCACCCTTCGGTAAAGCCACTCAATCCCTGCAGCCGGGATCGTGCCAGGGTGAAGTAGATGGCGGTCTGCAGATCCACCCCGTGCTTTTCAAAGATTTGACTGGCGAGCTGATGGATCCGGACCCAATCCACCTCGGGGCGGGAGGCGTGACTGAGCTTGTTGATCTCGGCGCGCAGCGCCTCGTATTCCGGCAACATTCTGGGGTCTCGCCCCACCTTCAATGCCTGCTGGCCTTGTTGATTCTGTGACATATCGGCTTCCAAGATGAGAGGGGCTCGTATGCCCCCCTGCATGATCAATAGAGGGATTCAGGCAATCTGAACTGGCTGAACAGGCCGCCGGTAAAGGGGTTCTGGGCACTGTCGGTATAGACCCGATAGGTCATGGCGCCGTGATCCACTGGAAAACGGACATCAAAGGTGGCGTCGTTGACCCGGGTCAGCTCCCCCTTGTCCATCAGGCGGAACATGGCCCAGGGTCCGACAAAGCCTTCGCTGCGCGGCGACCGTTCACGAGCAGCCGGTACCAGGGTGATCTTGCTCTCGGCCCCGTCGCGCATGGTGTTTGGCCACACCAGCGGGATCTTGTTGCGACGACCGTGGGCATACTCCAGCAACTGGCCATCCAGATTGAGCACGCTACGCCGCTTGTTGGCGGTGAGCTCGATGGGCTCGAGGGCAAATTGCACCTCCAGATTGCCCTGCTGACTGAAGAAGGTCTGGCGGATGCGCGCCGCGCGATCCAGCTGCTTGACCAGCTCGGCCTGAATGGGTGAGCTCAGTTCACCCTCCATCAGCCCGCCTTCAACCATCGGCTTGAGGTTGACCTGATAGAAGCTGTCCAGCGTGCCGCCGGGGGCAAAGAAACGTTCCATCTCTGAGAGCGGCACATCCTTGGCTGAGCCCGGGTTAAACGGATAACGATCTGCCAGTTGGCTGTTGAACGGTGCCAACACCTTCTCCTGCCACTCCTGATTGAGGGATGACATCGCCAGATCGACCACCAGTTGCGAGCTTTGATCCGCCAGCTGCCCCACCCAGCGATTGAGTGGGTCTGGCAGGCCACGGGCATACTGCTGCAGAGCAAAGACCGGGTCTGCATACTTGTTGGCCAGACGCAACTGCACCGCCTTGAGGGCAGACTGTCCCGGCTCGGTGGCATTGACGATGAGCTCCATATAATGCTGCAGCTCAATCAGCTTCTGGTTCACTTCCGAAATCAGCGGCCCCTGCTCGCCACGACTGGTCAAGACACCGTTGGTGGCCATAAAGGGTCGACCGATACGCGCCGTGAGTGCCTGTGCCGGATCCCCTTCCACATCGGACAGTTTGCGAATACGGGTGTTATCATCCAGTGCGGCCAGCACCCGCAGGAACGGCTGGTCATTACCGGTAATGGTGGAGAGCACATCCAGCGCCTGCTCGGGGCTGGAGAGAGGCTGGATGTCAAGGTTAGTCAGCAACGTCTGCCATTGGTTGACGTAATCGGTGACGTAACGATCGTTGACCTGACGGGTGATATCCTTGCGATCGGCCTCGCTCAACTGGCTCAGCTTGCGCTGGCCCAGTACCCAGGCATCCATGGCGGTCAGGTCGAGCAGCGCCTTGTCCTGCTTGAGGAAGAAATCGCTGAAACCGGGCCAGGTCAGCAGACGCGGCACCTGACCGGCACTCTCGTTGCGCAGGGCAAAGACGGTATCAAAGGCGGGGCCCACCTCGTCACGCACGTTGAGAGCAGGCGGCAGCACATCGCCCGCCTTCACCACCAGATTCTGATAGACCCGCTGATACATGGGCAGCTTGCCGAGCTCCCGCTGGGCGCCATACACCGGCTCCTTGAACGGCAAAAATGCCGTGATGGCGGCCTGATCACGAGCGGCACGAGCGCCATGCCAGTCGGTATGATCGAGGGCATAGTCAAGATGCCCCATCAGCTGCTCCTGCACTGCCCCCTGCCCCGGGAACGCTTTTTGCCAGCGGTTGGCCATGTACTGCTCCACCAGCTCCTTGTTGCGACCAGAGGCATCATCCAGCATCCGCATCACCCGCAGAATGGCAAGCTTCTCCTCGCTACCAGCCGGCGCCTGGTCGAGATCGTCCAGCAGCCCCTGCATCTGGGCCGGCAGAAAGCTCAGACTCAGCAGTTGCAGATAGGATCCCTCCACATAGGGGCCAATTTCGTCCCCCTGATAGAGGCCGAGATCCGCCACCAGCGGCATGCGTTCCCGGTAGTTGCCAAAAGAGAGGGTCGCCTCGCGAATAAGGTTGAGACGCGGCAACTGGCTCACCCCGAAGGCGTGGGCATCGGCCACCTCATTCGTCTCCATAAAGGCCTGCGCCTTGGTCAGTACATTGCGACCCGCCTCCTCGTTGACCCGGTAAAAGTAGTGCCAGCCACCGATCAGGGCGGCAGAGAAGAGCGACAAACAGCCGAGGCCTATGGTCATCCGGCGGCGGCGATAGAGGGTATGCAGCCGGTTTTCTCCGGCCAGATGGGCCTCCGGGAAGATGATCGAGGAGAAGAGCTTGCGCACGAAATAGGTGTTGGACTCCCCGCGCAGGGCGGAGTGGATCGGCTCGGGCAAGCTGTAACGCCGGGAAGCGGCCTGGGCAAAGGCATCGAACGGGACACCTTGCTGATAAACGGAGCTGATATAGACGCCGCGCACCAGCAGTGGCTTGCTCTCTTCAATGGTCAGGGTTTCATCGAGCAGGCTGGTCACATAATCCTTGAGACCCGCCAATTGACGGACAAACGAGAAGAGGGCGTTGCGCTGGGCGGCATCGAGCCGGGCCAGCATCATCTCGGGCAGATTGCGGTTGAGGTTGTCGACCCACTGATCCCAGAACAGCGCCAGATCCTGCTGCCAGGATTTGCCCTGACTGCTGCCGGGGTTGAAGGTCACCCCCAGCACGGCGTCACGGGCCTCTTTATCCAGCTGTTCATAGACCACATCAAAGCCGCGCAGCATATCGAGCTTGGTGAAGGTGACATAGAGCGGCAGCCGGGTATTCATGGTGGCCGACACCTCTTGCAACCGGGCACGCATCAGCTGGGCATAGGCCTTGCGCTCGGCCACGCTGGCCGCAGACAACCACGCCAAATCAACAGTCAATACCAGACCATTGAGGGGCTGGCGACGACGATGCTCGTTGAGCCAGTTCAGCAGATGCAGCCAGAGCCGCTCATATTTGCGAGACTCCGGCTCCTGCTCGGTCTGGGACAACAGCACACCGGCCGGATCCAGCATCACCGCTTGCTCCCCCAGCCAGCAATCGACCAGCTGGCCTTGCGCCACGTCCCGCAGTTCGGTATCGAGCCTGGGATTGAGTTTGTTGGCCGGGTTGGCACGGTGGATCAGGCTGCTCTTGCCGCTGCCGGGCAGCCCCAACACCAGATACCATGGCATGGCGTAGAGCGCCCCCTTGCCAAGGTGTTCATTCAGAGCTTGCAACCAGCGATCGAGGAACAGCGCCTGTTTGTCGATGAGCCCTTTGACCGGATCCTGCTCCAGCAGCACCTCATGCCGGCGCTCGGCCTTGAGCTGTTTCATCTTGCGCCATACCCGCCAGGAGAGTACCCCCAGCAGCAACCAGAGCCAGAGCAGGGTGAATACCACCCGCCCCCACAAGGCCTCGAATGGCCTGGCATCACGGATCTCGATGCGAGGCCCCAGCCACCACACCAGGATCAGGGCGACAACCCACAGCACAGCACCGAGCAGGGGCCAGGAGGGTTTCAGTTTCGGCAGCTGTTGCCTCGACAAGGTAAAAATGGTTTTGAACATAAAATGTGATCCAACTCCGACTCAATGACTCATTTCGGCACTTATTTCGGCAAATGGGTGGCATAGGGGGCCAGGCGGCTGACCAACCCGGGCTCCCACTGCGACAACCCGAGGCGATCTGCCTCTTGCCACAAGTGTTGATATTGCTGGCGCGCAAGCGCCTCCATGCCTTCCTGCTCCAACAACTCCGCCTGCACCAGCAAGGCATGGAAGCGGGCTCTTGGCTCTTTCATCTGTGCCATCCGCTCATCAAGCAGGGAGAGCGCGGCGGCAATCCCCTGCTCCCCATGACGCAAGGCGACCTCCTCGGCCAGCTCGGCCTGTCCGCTGCTGCCCCCACTGCTCTTGGCAGGCTGCAACCAGCGACTGCACTCGGAGGAGAGAAACGGAGAACCATCGCTGAAGGTAAGATCCCGCAGCGCGGGAAGACGCAGCAAAAACGCATCCAGCTCCGCCATGATCGCCTGCGCCACCGCGCCATATCCCAGCTTCTGGGCCACCTCGGCCGAGAGCCTGTGCCCCTCGAACCAGTAAGGGGCCAGCGTCAGGCTCTGCTCGATGCGCTGCCAGAGCGCCAGATCTGGCGTGCCCATGGCGGCGCGATACTCATCCACCATGTCCACCGACATGGAGGCCAGCTGGGTTTTGTTCCCCTGCGCCGTCATCGGCGGGGTGGTGATGCCGGCCCAGATGGCGTGACGACGCAGCCGATAACCGATCGCAGCCTCCGGCTGGCGCTCAATCAGCAGCTCCGCCACCTTGAGCTGGGTCTGTCGCCATGCCCGATCGTTGGAGTTGTCAATCTCGATGCCGGAGCCCTTGCTGCTGCCACTGAGCACCATAGCGCTCGCCATGCTGCTCGCGCTGGCGGTGGCTGCAACAGCGCTGCTTGCAGGTTGAGTTCCGGCATCAGCCTGAGCCTGGACAACCTGTTGTCGCTGCGCTCGCTTCAACCCCATCATCAGGGGATCCAGCAGCTCGCTCTTGTCGGGGCACTGGGCCAGCCAGACGGCCTCCAGCTGTTCAGCCTGCGCCAGCAACTGAGCCAGCTCGGCCGCCGAAGCGCTCTCGCTCACCCTCGGCAGGGCCCCCTCGAAGCGCTTGATGATCTGCACCATCAATCGCTGCTTCTGAGCCGCATTCCCGGGCCAGGCCAACAGCCAGTAAGCCTTGATCCAGGCTTCCAGCAAACTCAATGCCGCTCCCATCGGGGTCGCTTTGGCCGGATGTTGCAGGCAGCGCAACAGCTGGGCCAACACCCGCATATCCTTGGTGCGACTCTCCAGCAACCCCAGACAGGCTTCGGCCACCGCATTGAGATCGACCTGGCTGTGGGCAAGGGAGCCCAACTTGACCAGCTCGGTCTCCACATAGTCCCAGCGCGGTTCATCGGCCAGCACAGCCCCTTTGATCTGTGCATCCGGCAAGCTGGTGAGCAGACGGCTACACCAGGGGTGTTGATAGCTCATTTGCCCCCCCTACCAGCGACACTGTTGGCGCACCGGTATCAGCGCCTCTTTCAGGCCGCCGAGATCGACCCGCAGCAAGGCACCGTTGGCCGCCTGAACCTGCAATTCACGATGACCAATCCAGCGTTTGAGCTCCTCTATAGCGGGCAGACCGCGGCCATATTCGAGCAGCCATCCCTGATCCCGGATAAACCAGCTCTGACTGCTGCGAGTGGCTTGTCCATCCAGCGCGACCTCGACACTCTCCCCGCGCCACGGCGCATCCAGTCGCAAGCGGATATGGGTGATGTTGTTGACGCAGCCGATCGCCAGGGTGGCACCGCGCAGGGCCGGACGGGTCAGTACCGCCGTGCCGCTCTCCTCATCCTGTCGCAACAGGAAGGGGGAGCTATCGGGCACTCGTGCCAACTCCTGCTCCGCTATCGCCAGCCAGGACGGAGACTTGGTGCTCTCCTTGCTGCCTGATGGCATCGCCTCATTGCCAAGGGCGTCATAACAGGCGAGCCGGATCAGCGGAGATGGCTCGCGGCGACACGCTTGCCAACCCGCCATATCGAGGGGGGGGACTGCGTTGCCGGTCGCCAGCAGCAGGGGCAACAAACCCATGATGATCATCAGTTCACCTCCAGTTTCTGGCACTTGTGATCCAGGGTGCGCTTGGGAATATTGAGGCTCTCGGCCACCAGCATGCGATTGCCCTGAAAGTAGCGCAGGCGCGCTTCAATCACCGATGCCTCGTACTGCTGCATGGCCCGGCGCAGATCGCGGATATGGTTGTAATCATCCAGCGCATCGGGCAGCTCGGCACAGACCCGATCCCGCAGTTCCGGCGGCAAGGCGCCAAGCCCTACCTCTTCACCGTGACGGGTGTGGGCACAGGCCACCTCCAGCAGGTTGCGCAACTCGCGCACGTTGCCGGGGAAGTCGTAACTTTGCAGTTGCTTGAGGAACTTGCGCTGCAAGCCAGCCAGTCCCTTGTCATCCTGCGCGGCAAACTGGGCCATGAAGTGCTGGCACAGCAGCGGCACATCTTCGATATGTTCTCGCAACGGGGCGATCAGCAGCAGGCACTGGCAGAGACGATGGTAGAGGTCGGCACGGAACCGCCCCTCCTCCACATGGCGGGTCAGCGGCTGATGAGTGGCCGCGATGAGGCGAAAATCGGAGTGATACTCCTGCTCTGCCCCAAGGGGCCGGTAGCTGCGGGTTTCCAGCACCCGCAGCAGCTTGGCCTGCATGGCGGCGGGCATGTCGCCCACTTCATCGAGAAACAGGGTGCCACCATTGGCCTGCGCCACCAGCCCGGTCTTGTTGGAGAGGGCACCGGAGAAGGCTCCCTTCTGATAACCGAACAGCTCGCTCTCGATGAGATTCTCCGGAATGGCGGCGCAGTTAATGGCGACGAAGGGCTTGTTGGCGCGATCGGAGCACTTATGCACCAGCCGGGCGACCACCTCCTTGCCACTGCCGGTCTCCCCCTGAATGAGCACGGTCAGCTTGTGCTGGCCCGCCTGGGCGATCTGCTCGCGCAGGCCGCGGATCACCGCCGACTGGCCAACCAACTGCTCGCCCAGCAACTTCTCATGCTGGCGCTGGCGCTCCCCCTCCCCCTTTATCTGACGCAGGGAGTCGCGCAGCACGCTCTGATCCCGGCGGCTACGTCCCAGATCGCGGATCAGGGTGAGCTGGTTGCAAAAGACCTGGGCCAGACTGGCCAGCTCGGGGCGGGCCGCCCACTCCTGCAGCACATCGCCGCTGTCCATCATCGCCAGCACGGCAAACGGCTTGCCGTTGCCATCATTGAGTGGAAAAGCGTGCAGGCCGCACGGCTGGCCAAGGTTGGCCAGCAGTTCACGAAAACCGGCATGCTCGATGCGAGCGCCACCATGGAGGGAGTCCCAGGTGCGGGATTGCGCCTTGTGCAGCACATAGGCAAGGGGATGAGAGAAATCATCCACCGCCAGCGCCAGCGCCACCTCCTGCCCCTTGACCCACCCTTTGCACTCCAGCTGACGGCCGCTCACATCCAGCATGCCAAGCAGCAAGCCTTTGGGCTGGAAGCTGGCATTGAGGGTCGAGCTCCACCAGTGGCAGAGATGTTGTTCATCCCGTTGCGAGGTGAGCGCGAGGGCGAATGCGAGGGCTTGCTCCATGGTCAGCCCTCCACCTCGGCCACAAACTGGTGATCGGCCACCGAGAAGCGCACCCGGTTGATGGGCTCACCGGCCGAGAAGCGCTGCAACAGTTGCAGGGAGACCGGCGGCAACAGGGCGCCATCGATGACGGATTCGAGCATCCGCGCGCCGTTCTCGCTACGGTTGGCCCGCAGCAGGATCTCCTCGGCCACCTCGCTCTCCAGCACCACCTCCGCACCGAAACGCTCCTTGAGCAGCTTGACCAGCCGGTTGAGTTTGCCACCGACGATCTGCACCAGCGTGTCGTGACCGAGCGGCAGGTAGGGGATCACCTCCATCCGCGCCAGCAGGGCCGGTTTGAAGAAGGCGGCGAGCTCCGGATAGAGGGCATCCAGCAGCACATCGGGCTGCTCGGCATACTCAACGATGGTCTGGAAACCGAGGTTGGAGGTGAGGAAGAAGACCACGTTCTTGCAGTCGATGATCCGCCCTTCCCCATCCGCCAGCTCGCCCTTGTCGAACGCCTGATAGAAGAGGTTGAGCACGTCCGGATGGGCCTTCTCCACCTCGTCCAGCAGCACCACGGAATAAGGCTTCTGACGGATTGCCTCAGTCAGCACGCCCCCCTCGCCAAAACCGACATAGCCGGGCGGCGAGCCGATCAGGCGCGAGACAGTGTGCTTCTCCTGATATTCGGACATGTTGATGGTGGTGAGATACTGGCGACCGCCAAACATCAGCTCGGCAATCTGCAGCACGGTTTCGGTCTTGCCGACCCCGCTTGGCCCCACCAGCAGGAAGGCCCCCAGCGGACGGCCCGGACGACGCAAGTCGGCGCGGGCGGTCAGCAGGTGCTTGTGCAGGTGAGCCACCGCCACATCCTGCCCCTTGATAAGCTCGCCAAGGTACTCCGGCAGACGGGTCACCACATCCAGCTCCCCCTGGGAGATGCGATTAAGCGGCACCCCGGTCCACTCGGCTATCACCGCGGCGACCTGAGTCTTGTCGACGTGGGCAGAGACCAGCACCTCACCCTGTTGCAGCTCGGACAATTCTCGCTCGAGCCCGGCAAGCTGCCCGGCGGCCGCTTGCGGATCGAGCGGCGCATCGGCGAGATCCAGCGCCTCTCTGGCCAGCATCTCATCCTGCTGATCCGCCAGCAGGGCGGCACGCAGTTCGACAATCCGATGCACCAGCCCCTGCTGTTGCTGCCATCGGGCTTCCTGCTCACGCAGGTTGTCACGACAGGTCTGCTGGGCCGCTTGCAGTTCGGCGAGGCGCTCATCGTTGTCACCCAGACCAATCAGGCTCTGGCGCTCCAGCTGACGGATCTCCAGCTCGCGCTGGCGCAGTTCGTTTTGCAGGTGACTGACGGCGCGTGGCGGCGTGGTGAGGTTGATGGCCACCCGGGCACAGGCGGTATCGAGTACGTCGATCGCCTTGTCCGGCAGCTGACGGCCGGAGATGTAACGGGCGGAGAGCTGGGCCGCAGCTTGCAGCGCCTCCTCGTCAATCAGCACCCCATGGGCCTTCTCGTAGATGCTGCGCAGGCCGCGCAGGATCACGGTGGCTTCATCTGCATTGGGTTCACCCACTTTCACCAGCTGGAAGCGGCGCGACAGGGCGGCATCTTTTTCAACGTACTTCTTGTACTCGCCCCAGGTGGTGGCAGCGATGGTGCGCAGCTCGCCCCGTGCCAGCGCGGGCTTGATGAGGTTGGAGACATCCATGCCGCCCGCCTGGTTGCCGGCACCAATCAGGGTGTGAGCCTCATCGATAAAGAGGATGACAGGTCGCACGGCATCCTTGACCTCCTGCATCACCCCCTTGAAACGCTTCTCGAACTCCCCCTTGACCGAGGCTCCGGCCTGCATGGCGCCAAGATCCAGGGTCATCAGCTCCACATCGCGCAATTTTTCCGGCACCTGGCCTGCGACGATGCGCAGTGCCAACCCTTCGATCAGGGCACTTTTACCGACACCCGCCTCCCCCACCACGATGGGGTTGTTTTTGCGGCGACGGGAGAGAATGTCGATCATCAGATCAATCTCGTGATCCCGGCAGAGTACGGGGTCAAGCGCCCCCTGACGGGCCTGTTCTGTCACATTGACGGTAAAGCGGGCCAGCAAGCTGGCGTCCGCGGGCAATGCAGCCTGAGTGGCAGTACCATTCGCCGCAACGGTAATCTGGGTTTCTGCGGAATCTTTGACCCAGTCGTCGAACTGCTGGCGCAGCAGTTCGCGATTGACGTTGGCAAGCAGACGGGTCACCGAGCCCGGCAGGTAACGGTGGGGGGTCATCAGCAGCACCAGCAGCATGACGCCACTGCGCAGCTGGCCGTGTTGCAGCTCGGCGGAGGCGAGCAACCAACTGTCTTGCAGCCACTCCACCAATAGCGGCGAGAAGGAGGGATAACCCTGACCATAACCGTTATCGGCCGCCGAGGGTTGCAGCAGGCTCTTTAACTCTTCAACCTCGACCTCGGCCCGTTTGAGGATCTGGCGCACATCGCAGAGGGGGGTCTCCAGCATTTTCAGCAGCAGGTGCTCGATGCGGATCTCGGCCCCTTGATGATTGACGCAGAGGGCTGCGGCCTCCTCCAGCATGTGACGGCAGATGGGGTTGAGTCTCTCCACCAGTACCGGTAGCTCTATACGAATCACGGCGTGCTCTCCTTAGTATTTTATTTTAATAATTCGCCCAGTTGACGCAGTACGTCCTGGGTCTGGTTATCGAGTTGGTGGTGATAGAGGCCAAAGATGATGGCCAGGATCAGCGCGCCGCCCATAAACAGGGTGCGCAGGGAGACTTGCTTGCGCAGCTGGTAGCGAGATGCCTGCTGACCGAGATCAAGATGAAACACGCTGGGGGCCTCGCCGCCACTTTCAGGTGACAGCTGCTTGTGCAGTTGCTTGACGATCCGTTCAAACTCGTCACGGCCCTGGCTCATCACCTTGTAGCGCCCCTCGAAACCGAGGCACAGACAGAGATAGATGAACTCCAGAATGTCGCGATAGCGCACCGGGTCCTCCTGCAGGCGCGCCAGCAGTACGAACACCTTCTCGCCCCCCCAGGTCTCGTTGTGAAAGCGGGCCAGCAGGGAGTGTTGGGACCATTCACTCTGGCTACCCCAGTCACGTCCCATCACCGCCTCATCGATAAAAGTGCAGAGGATGTAGCGAAACGAGAGGACAACGCCGTTCTCGTAGCCCTGCGCCATCAGCTCCTGTTCGATGGACTGGATCTCGGTCACCACCCGCTGGTAGAGCTCGGGCACCCGGTCGTAGCGCGACAGCAGGCGTACCCGCTGCACCAGCCCCAGCAAGGGGGTCACCGCATCGATCATCGGGTTGATGCTCTGGCCGCGCAGGCGAAACCAGTAGTCCGAGTCCATGTCCAGCTGCTCGGCATGATCGAACAGCAGGTCGCTCAGTTGCTCGTTCTTGATAATGTCCGTGGTCATCTCTGCTTGTTTCCTTGATGCGATCACTGGCTACGGATGGCCCAGAGCTGCATGTCGAGCTCGGGGAAATCGCCGGCAATGTGGAAGGCGAGGGTGTTGCTGACCGCCAGCATCTGCCAGGCCGGGCTCTGACGGTCGAGCTGGAAGTAGCTGTAACCGGCGTGGTAGGGCAGCTGGCGCGGCGCCACCGGCAGCGGCAGCAGCGGAATCCCCGGCAGTTGCAGGCTGATGAGCTCGCGGATCTTGTCGCTGGAGGCCACCTTGGTCTGCTGCAGCAGCTGTTTGCGCAGCTGCTCCTGAGGCATGCGGGCACGCACTGCCAGCACGAAGTCGGCGCTCTGCATCAGCTCGCTCTCGCTTACCATGGCCACCATGATGCCGTACTGGTGTTTGCGCAGCTGGATGGAGACGGCACGCGGCGACAACACGGTACTGAGTGCCTGACGCAGGGCCAGCATCACCGGCTCGAAGCTCACCTGCTGGTCGTCGTGACGATAGGCGGGGAACTCGGGCGGCAGGCGGGACTCGTCGGTAAAGGTCATCAGCTCGCCGCACAGCTGCACCAGCGCCTCGTGCAACCGCTCGGGGTGCAGGGTACCAAGGCGCGCCAGATGGGAGAGCTGGGGCTGAGCGCGGTTGAGCAGCTGCAGCATCATGAACTCGGCCACATCGGCAACCCCCTGCTGACCCGGCGCCGCGATGCGTTGGGAGAGGCTGCGAGCCCGCTCGGCAACCAACCCAGCCGACTCGCCGAGGAAGCGCTTGAGGGTCGGGATGGCGGATACGCTGATGCTGCAGGGCATGAAGTTGGGATCCAGCACCAGACCGCCGTCCGGACGTTTGTCCAGGATGCGGGCGATGGCGAGCGAGGCGTAGGCGCTGCGATCTTCCCGCTCCAGCATCAGGCGCAGGCTGACCCGCCCCACTTCGAGGGAGACCACATCCCCCCCTTCGCTGTGCAGGTCGCGCACATCGTGGCGATGGGCCTGCAGTCGGGTAGCGACCTGACCGCCCTGCCCCACCTCGTTGACCCCGCTCACCGAGAGCGGCAGCGCCAGATAGACCTTCTGGTTGGCGACCGAAGCGTCGGTGATCTCCAGCGGAGTCGGCAGCATATCGTCGTTCGGGATGTTGAACACGGTGCCGTCCGGCAGGATACCTGTGGCCCCCACCAGCGCAATGCGGCCAAAGCCGAGATAATCCTCATTGATGGCGAGCGACTGCAAGCCATAGAAGTAGTCGCTGAGCGCGCTCAGGCGAGCGTGCAGCGCGTAATCCGAATGTCTCTGTTGTTGCTGGAAGTGCTGGGGCTTGATAAAGAGCCCTTCACGCCAGATAACCCGATTTCGACTCGACATGGTTATTCTTCTTCTTTTTGTAGTTCCACTTCATCCAGGCGCAGGTGCACCAGGATTTGATAGGCCATTCCCTTGCTCTTGATCTTGATGACCTTGCGCCACTCGGCGCTGTCCGGGTCGGCGTAACGTGCAATCACGCCGATGTAACGGGTCTTCTCGTCGAGCTTGACGGGGGGCAGGTATTTGAACTGGCCGGGCAGCAGGGTGTACTCCTGATGGTCGAGGTAGTTCTTGCCAAGGGCCTTCTCCACATCTGCCGTCACCTGGTCGTAGTCGGTGGCGAGCAGCCTGGAATCTTCCGCCAGCAGCACCACCTGAAACTCGATCGGCGCCGCCTCCCCACTCTCGTTGGGGTTGACGTCAGGCTCCGCCAGCAGGCTCAGCCCCAGGGTGGAGGGCTGGTCATCGTTGCTCCCCACCTGGACATCCGGGTTCATGACCACATCGGCCATCTTGCCCATGGTGGTACAACCGGCCAGGGCCAGCAGACAGGCCCCAAACCACAGTGCACGTATCATCAAATCAGTCCCTGTTGCTGACGCACGGCCTGGTCATAGGCCTGGGCGTAGACCTGATGGAACAGCTTGTCGAACCCCTGCTGACGGGCAGAGGTGAGCTCGCGGTAGTAGTGCTGGTACATGTTCCAGGCCCACCCCTCATCAGCCATCCCCGGCGCGCCGCTGCGGCGGTATTGCTCGAAACGGCCGAGCAAGGCTTCCGGCGAGAAGGCCTGCAGGATGCTGTCGAGCGCCGCACTGATGGCCTGCTGGTTCGCCACGTGGTGAATGCGCACGTTGTGCAGGCTCTCGGCCACCGCGGCCGGCGCGCTCAGGTGCACCGGGCTCTTCTGCTCGGCAAACAGCACCGCCAGGGTCTCGTCATAATCAAGGCCAAGGCGCAGCGGGTTGTCCTCGATGGGGCGCAGGTGCTTGTCTGCCAGCGCAGCCTGATCGCTTTGCAGTTGCAGCAACCCCTCCACCATGGCCCGCACTGTCTTGCCCATCTCTTCGAGCATGTCGTGAGCCTGTCGGGTGTCCTGCAACTGCAACGGCTGACCCAGCCCGCGCATCAGCGGCGTCAGGGCAACATGATCGACTCCCTCCTGCGGCATGAAATCGGGATGGTTCTCGATGTTGGGCATATCCAGAAATTCTTGGTTCATGGTGTTCTCGACAGCAGAAAAAGGGGCAAGGGAGAGGGTGTCCATCTCCGGTTGAAAATGCGGTTGAGCCTGCGGCTGGGTATCCATCAGCGGGCCAGGAGCCGCACGCTCCTGCTGCAATGCCAGCAGGGGGTCGACCGCCAGGGTCCGAGGATCATCCAGGGTCTGGGTGTGGTGGTGATCGCTGGCCAGCCACTCATCAAGCTGTTCGGTTGGACGGTTGCCCAGCACCTGCTGCAGGCTCTGCTCGGGGGAAATGGCACCGAGATAGGCGCGCAGCCGGAACGGGCCGACCACCAGCTCGTCCCCCTGCTCCAGATGCACCTTGCGAGCCCGCCCGATGGGCGAGGTGGCACCATTGATGTAGGTCTGGCCGCTCAGATCGCACAGGCAGAAACGACCATCATTGAGCTCGACCCGGGCATGGGCCGGCATCACCGCCCCCAACCTGTCTCGCAGTTGCCAGTCATCCTGTTCGGAGGAGCCCAGGGTGCCTCCCATCTCGTCGAAGCGATATTGCACCTGCTGGCTGCCGTCGAGCTGCTCGCTGTTAAGCACCACCAGAGATAGTTGCTGGTTAAAGTCGTCCACATTCACTCCTGCACGTATTCCTACACTGAATTTCTGTGCTTATTCCTGTACACAGATCGTCACGAACGGATCACTCGGCGGTTGGCCGAGAAAGGTACTCCACCCCAGACGGGCACTCTGCTCTTCACCAAGTCGCAGCCCCTTGGCCTGCTCCTGGCCGAAGCCAAGCCGCAGATCCCAGGCCAGCTGATCGCGCAAGATGAAGGAGACAAAGGTCACCAGGGCGTGGAAATGCTCCCCGTTCGGGAGAAATCCGAGAAACTGGCCAAAACTCAGATCATTGATTTTCAATAAAAACTTGCCGGCACAATCATTGACCTTGTCACCGATGACGAAGTCCTGCCCCAAGGTAACGCCAGCGCCGCCCAGACGGTTTTGCTGCTCCTCATGGATAGGCACCTTGCGCCACTGCCAGGCGCTCACCTCTACATCCGCCAGATCGAAGCAGTGGGCCACCAGACCGGCGACCACCTCGGGCGAGCGGCTGGGGCTGGCCAGCATGCCCGCATAGGAGAGCATCTTGGCGCGGTTGACCGGCAGGCTCTGGCAGACGGCGTCGTTGCCAAGCCCCACCAGCGCAAACATCAGGCGGGAGAACCCATCCTCACCGTCGTCCTGAAAACGGACGTGGTAGCGATACTTGCGCCAGATCCGGTGCAGCAGGGTCAGCAGACGGTGGTGGAAGAAATCCAGAAACAGGCCGAGCTTCTGCTCACCCTGGGCGTACTCCCACGCCAATGAGTCGAGGTAGTACCCCGGCATCGGCGACTGGCTGCCGTGCAGACCCAGAAAGGCCACTTCCAGCTCGTGGCGCCCCTTCTCGTCGCGGCCAATCTGCAGCACGTCACTGGTGGGAAAGCCCAGCGATGCGGTCGCCTTGAAACGAATATTCTCGTCACTTGGCAGGTGGTCGAGACCACGCTCCTGATCGGCGCCATCGAGCCGGTTGAGCAGCTCAACCAGCTGGAAGAAATTAAAACGGGGCGCCTCGTTGGCGGCGCTCACATCAGGGAGTGCTGACCGATCTGGACTGGCCACTGATAGCGCTCCTTGTTATCGAGATTGACCACCTCAAGCAGGTGGAAGGCGTTGACGCTGGCATAGAGCGAGAAGAAATGGGCCAGCACGGTACTGAACAGATAGAGCTCCCCTTCGCTGCCAAAGGCGGACTGACGGATGGAGAGCACCGACTTGAGCCCCCGCACCGGCATGCCGCGCACCAGCCTGTCCACCGGCTTGGTCTCGATCTCCTCGATGCCCGCCAGCCGCTTGCGCGACGCCTGCTCCGCCTGCTTGTCGTGCAAAGCGGGAAAGTCGTAGGTACGCAGCACCTGCACCAGGGCATCGCGGCGCAGCAGAGAGACATAGTTGAGCGACAGGTTGGAAATCAGGGTCCAGTGCAGGCTGCCATCCAGTGCCGGGCGCAGCGGCCGGGTCGGCCGGATCAGGTTGCGGAAGGTGGCAAACGAGGGCGAGCTGCCGGTCGGCACGCAGATGCTGCCGACCTTGAGGCGGGCGGCGCGGGAGCGGTTGGTACAGGTAAGCGTCACCGAGATGGATTCATCGAGATCGACCGTGGTGGTTTCATCGCCCCGCACAAACGAGAGGCTGTGCTCGAAACCATCACCACTTACCGACTCCCTGACGCGCACCCGGTAATAGAGCGCCAGCCGCTGCTTGGCCCGCTCTATCTGGTGCTGAAAACTTTCGAACGGCTGATAGATGCGCGGCGTGCCGCGAGAGCGCCCCAGATTGCCCTCGACCCAGCCTTCAACCTGATCCACCGAGAAAATTTCGAAACTGTCCGCATAGCGATAGCTCGCCTTGAGCGGATATTCCGCCTGACGGCCGTTGAGATTGACCGGCTCGCTGTCGTGCTGGAACAGGTTGATGGCCGGCACACAGTTGAGCATGAAAGAGTCGGGACGGATCTTGAGTTCCGCCGGCAAGGGCCGGTCGAAACAGAAATGAATTTTGAATTCACTCACCGGCAGCGGCTGTTTGGGCCACTCGCCACCGGAGAGTTCGAAGAAGAGGAAGCTCTCCGGAAAGCAGAAATACTCCTGCAGGATCCGGTAGCCGGAATAGACGTTGTTCGGATAGGGCAACAGCGCATCGTCGCGCTCGAAGCCGACCGATTTAAGGGCCCTGGCCTCCTGACGAAAGCGCTTGCCGTCGATCTCCAGCTCGATATGGGAGAGCTGGTTGGCGAGCCAGAAGTAGAGCTCATACGCGGTGTAGCTGTCGCCACCCAGGAAGAAGCGCAGCTTGTCCAGCTGCAACTCGCTGAGCAGCAAGGGGGCATGCAGGGCAATATCGAGCGAGATGGTCGAAAGATCGTTGCCACTTTGCGCCGTCACCTCGCGCATCTCGGCCGGATAGACCCAGGCATCGTGACAGGTTTGAAAATGACAGGTCACATCGTCAATAGGCAGACTGTCGAGTTGGCAGCCCTGCTTCACCAGCGCGGGCTGGGCGATGGCCCCCGGAATAACCGAAAACTGCATGATGGTCATGCTGGGGACGGGACGCAGGTAGTTTGGCCAGAGCATATTGAGCAGACCGTGGGTCAGCTCGGGAAACTCGTCTTCAATTTTTGCGCGCAAGTTGCCCGTGAGAAACGCAAAGCCTTCCAGCAGGCGTTCCACATCCGGGTCGGTATTCTGCTCCGACAAAAAACGGGTGAGTTCGGGATAGCTATCGGCAAATTCGCGCCCTTGCAGGCGCAAAAAAGCCAACTCATCCCTGAAGTAATGTTCCAGCGACATTGATCAGACCATGCGGTAGTGACGGTGACTGTCCATATGGACGTTGAACGAGGTAACTTGCTCGATATGCTCCAGCCGCACGTGGGCCGTCACCTGAAACGACATCTCGAGCGGACTCGCCTGATAGTCGGGTGAACGGACATCCACATGCACAATCCGCGGTTCATAACGACGGATGCATTGCCGGATCGCTTCGCGGATCCGCCCCTTGATATCCGCACTGCCCTGAGTGGCGTCATTGAGATCGATGACGCCAAGCTCGGGAGCACTGCGGCAATTGCCGGGACGGGTGTTGAGGATCTGTTCGAGCTGCCGCTTGACAGAATCAACCAACTCCTCAACCTCCGAACGGGGAGAAGGGCTCAGCCCCTCCCCCCGTATGCGATCGAACAGGCTGGCCGCATTTCCTCTATCCCAGGAAGAGAGATACGGCATCGGGCCTTATTCCTTGTCCAGTCGACCTACCAGAGAGAGCTCGAAGCTCGCCCCCATGTACTTAAAGTGCGGGCGCACTGACATGGCAACCTGATACCAGCCCGGCTCCCCTTCCACATCCAGCACCTTGATCTGGGCGGCGCGCAGCGGACGACGGCTGCGGACCTCTGCCGGCGGATTTTCCTGATCGGCCACAAACTGCCGGATCCAGCTGTTCAACTCCCGTTCCAGATCCTGACGCTCCTTCCAGGAGCCGATCTGCTCGCGCTGCAGCACTTTGATGTAGTGCGCCAGGCGGTTGATGATGAACATATAGGGCAGTTGGGTGCCCAGCTTGTAGTTGGTTTCGGCCTCGCGTCCTTCCTTGGTGTTCGGGAACACCTTGGGCTTTTGCACCGAGTTGGCAGAGAAGAAGGCGGCGTTGTCGCTGTCCTTGCGCATGGTCAGGGTGATGAAACCCTCTTCCGACAGCTCGTATTCACGACGGTCAGTGATCAGCACTTCGGTCGGGATCTTCGCCTGCAGCTGACCCATGGCTTCATAGACATGCACCGGCAGATCGTGGATGGCACCACCGCTCTGCGGACCTATGATGTTCGGGCACCAGCGGTACTTGGCGAAACTGTCAGTCAGGGAGGTTCCCATCAGATAGGCGGTGTTGCCCCACAGATAGTGATTGTGATCCGAGCTGATATCTTCCTGATAGTTGAAGCCCTTGATGGGATTTTCAGTCGGATCATACGGCAGACGGGCCAGGAAGCGCGGTGCGGTCAGTCCCAGATAACGGGCATCTTCCGACTCGCGCAAGGCGCGCCACTTGGTGTAGGCCGGCCCTTCGAATACCGATTTCAGATCCTTGATGGAGGGCAGATCGGTAAAGCTGTCTACACCAAAAAAGGTCGGTGCAAC
Organism: Aeromonas sp. 600774; assembly: GCF_049175075.1. Classification (NCBI taxonomy): domain Bacteria; kingdom Pseudomonadati; phylum Pseudomonadota; class Gammaproteobacteria; order Aeromonadales; family Aeromonadaceae; genus Aeromonas; species Aeromonas sp. 600774. The sequence continues at coordinate 153,120 of NZ_JAAKUJ010000002.1, read as the reverse complement.
GGAAGAGATGAAGGGGGCATGAGCCATGGCGCCGACCGCGCTGACATACTGCATCAGCTTGATATCGGGTCCGCTGTGGGTAAAGGCGTAATCACCGATCACGGCACCCACCGGCTGACCACCAAACTGTCCATAACCGCTGGAGTAGACATGCTTGTAGAGACCGGACTGGGTGATTTCGGGGGAAAACTCGAAATCTTCCAGCAGCTCTTCCTTGGTGGCGTGCAGCACCTGGACCTTGATGTTCTCGCGAAAATCGGTGCGATCCACCAGCAACTTCAGGGAGCGCCAGGAGGACTCCATCTCCTGCAGCGGCTTGGCATGGAGGATGACGTCCATCTGCTTGCCGAGCTTCTTGTCGAGCTCGACAATCATGCTGTCCACCAGTGCCTTGTTCACCGGACTGCTGGCAGTACCGCTATCCAGAATGTTGGCGATCAGGGCTGCGACCCCCTGCTTGGCGACGCTGTAACCCTCATCAACCGGGGTGATGCGCGCTTGTGCCATGATTTCGTCCAGCAAAGAGGACGAGGAGGCGGCATTCGCCCCCGCTTGAACCTGTTCTTCGACCAAAGACATGTTTGTTCCTTCTCGTTCAGTCAATACAACCCGCCGATCACTCGGCTGGCTTGATCAAATCCAGCTCTTTGAGCAACTGCTCACGAGCCTCATCACTGGACAGCAGATCCTGCAAACGATTGCGGAAGGCAGGGATATTGCCGAGCGGCCCCTTCAGGGCAACCAGCGCCTCACGCAGTTCCAGCAGTTTGCGCAGTTCGGGCACTTGCTGGGCCACATTGTCAGGAGTGAAGTCTTCCAGGGACTGGATTTTGATCGAAACCGGCAGCTCGTCCTGGCTGTTCTCTTCCAGACGATTTGGAACGGTGAAGTTCAGTTCCAATGCCGATTCTTTCATGACAGATGAGAAATTATTCTTGTCGATGGAGACAGTCTGACGCTCCTCGATGGGGGTATCTTCGGTGCGTCCTTTCATGTTGCCGACCACCATCATGGTCAGGGGAAGTTCTACTTCTCCCTGTTGACCACCAGTCGACGGTACATACTTGATATTTATACGTTCTTTGGGCGCGACTGTGGCGCCATCAATTCCTTTTCCCATGCTCTAGTACCCGATTTTGAGGTTTTATCAAGAGGGGCTGAGCTTATATTCAATATAGCCAGCCTCAACTGTAATAAATTACAGTTGAAGCAATGACCATATTAAACAGGGAAAATTCCGAGTAATAACTTTAATATTTTGTGACATATCAATAAGCCGTCACGGAGCGACCCGCACGGCACCCACCCTCTTGTCCTCATATTTATTTCTTTTGATACCGTCAACGCTACCTCGTTGCTTTGCATCATAAAAATAAAAACAAAACACAATAAAATCATAAACATGCGTTCATTTCACAAAGGTTTTCAGCGCCAGAAGCTTTAGTGACATCTTGTTCGGCACATTATTGTTCTCGGCACATCCATATACGACAAATTCTGACATATATGAATCAAGGGAATGTGATACGTGCTGGATGGCATGATCTTGAACAAAATTGTAACCGGAAATGACAACCTGACAATCGGAATAATCTGACATAAAACAAGAGGTCAAAAATGGCAGAAACAGATAAGTAAAAATTACGCCATTAAAAAACAGTGATGCGTTTATATCCCTGATTAAATTTATTTGAGAGCAAGCCATAACACCGTCAATGGGAGCACTCCCTGCTAACACTGGAGTCAATCTGGAACGGAATGGGCAGTGGAAATCAGCCCCCAAGCACCTGCGTCTGTTTTGACGCTGCGCCCAGTCAGCAGAGGCAGAGGGATGTCACCATCATTCACCAAGCGCATGGTATGGCTCCGGGAATAAATATGAGCCTTGATCAGAGAGCCGAACCGTTCGCTCGAGCCACCGGAGCAGGGATCCCTCGCTGGGGAGATGGGACGTAATAAGAGGCACAACCAGATACCGCTCTTTTGCTACATAGAGAAGTGCATCTTACTCCACAAGAGGCGTCGTTCAGTGCGCCAAAAAGCACGGGGGCCTGATAGCCCCCGCAAACACACCGGATGAGAAAATGCCTTACTTGGCGGCGCTATCCTTCACGCACTTCTGGACAAAGCTGTTCTTGGCCGCGCCAGCCAGCTTCTTGTCGGCCGCCGCCTTCTCGCACTTGGCCGCCGGATCCACTGCCGCGCCCGTCTTCACGCACTTCTGGATAAAGCTGTTCTTGGCCGCACCGGCCAGCTTCTTGTCTGCCGCAGCCTTCTCGCACTCGCCGGTCGCAGCGCCAGCGGCATCTTTCACACACTTGCCGACAAAGCTGGTTTTGGCGGCGCCGTTAAGCTTTTTGGCCGCGGCTTGCGCCTCGCACTGCAACTGGGCTGCGTCGTTGGCAAAGACCGGGTTGGCCAGCAGCACGCTGCCGCAGAGCAGGCCGAACAGAATGGTACGCGTCATGGGAGATATCCTCTCTATCTGGTGATGTGTTTGCATGGTCATATTTGCATGACAATGTGTTGCAAATGGCTGTGATGGCAACAGCTGATTGTTGCCGCAGATCCCCCACCTCGCCAGCTTGGGAGCGGAGCAGAGGGCAACCATCGCCCGCACTATAGCGTCGATTGGCAGAGCGGGATTGTCCCCGCCAGCCATCCCTCAGCGGCAAGCCTGCCCCCCAATTCCAACCCATACCCGCCAACCCCAATAAAATCAAGGGCCATGGGAATCCGGCGTCCGACCTTTGCTGTTTTTTGAACCAGCGCAAAAAACCAATTATTACTGACAGTTACGCCACTTTTTGGCTGGTGCGGCCAGATTCGATTGGCTTAACATAGCCATCCGGTGCCTATTCATCTGTGGTGGGCTACTGCCCTCGCTGGTTAATGGAGCATATTGGAGGCTGTAATCCACGGGCGGTAGCGTGGGGTTTTGCTCCGTGATTTATACATTTCGTAGGTTAGTCCAGCAAATGGACATATAATTTCCAAAACAAGCTAGGTTTTGACCATATAAAATAAACAACCAAATAAAAATTCACTTTCACGACAAACATTGGGCTTACTTTGTTAAGCACTACCGACCTAGAGCTCTAAAAAAACATACGCTACTCTACAGCAATAATTTACAAAAATTAGACAAACATAATAAATGGATATTTTAGATGAACAGTATTGATAGAAAAGTTATTGTTGTAGCTTCTAAAGCTGGTCTTATAAAAATGATCTCAAAGGTATATGCAAAATCAACTATCGACAACCTTTTACCTATACCTTTTTTTAAAACAGATGCCATACTTAAACATTTCTTGGAAATTTACTATAAAAATAAAAGCCTTGATGAGGTTGTCAGCGATTTTTATAGAATCATAGATTTAGATACAGAAATAAAATTATTTAGCCCACGCGATGCTGTGAATCAGTTTAAATTTAATGTAGGTCTAACTCCACCAGATGGCTCTATATATATACAGCATCCTATACAACATGAGAGATATATAGTACCAGAGGAATTTAGTATTGTACTGTCAAGAGAAAAAGAAGCTGCTTTTAGACTACTTGCCTCCTCTTTAGGTGCAAAGAAACTCTCGTTAATTCATGCCGAAGTTAGAACCAAAAGAGGGATTATAGGTGGAACAATATCAATTTCAGAAGCTGCGAGTGAGATTGGAATTAAAGCGTCATTTGACAACTCAAATAGAATGACAAGGAGTGTATATTCAGAGTTTGGATTACCTAGGCACCCTCCTCACGTACCAGAAGATCTGAAACCATGGGTTGATATGGACCCAGATCTAAGAACTATGGCACATGATAGAGTTAATGGCAGCCTTCTAAAAAACTTTATTAAATTAGAGTTTAAAGAGGACCTAGGAATAGGAGGGAGCATAGCGTCAAAAATTTCAAGCTATGACATTAATTCGTCATTAAAATACAAATCTCTTAGTCACAGCATATGGTCATTCGAAGTGGAGTATTACCCTATAAATTCCTAACCAAATTTTACACCTTACGCTTTCTTGTTATGGAAAAAATATGGGCCCACCTTTTTGAGCCAGTCATTGCTTGGTTGGTTCATCATTTAACTCCGACACCTCCAACCAATACTCTGGCTCAATTGAGTAGACCATCAAACTTTAGCCCACTGCCCCTATGCAAAAAAATCCCCCATCACTGGGGGATTTTTATTTCTATCGGTTATCTCAGCTCGGCGGCTTAACCCACCAAAAACGCCCTTAACCGGGCAAACTCCGCAGGCAAATTAACGGAGAGCAGCGGCAGTTCGGCGTGCTTGGCCAGCGGGCCGGGCAGCGGTACATCCAGATGCAGGATCTCGTCCACCGACTCCTTGAACTTGGCAGGATGGGCGGTGCAGAGGAACACCCCCACTTCGTCCTCGGCCAGCTGTTCCCCCAGCAGATCCCAGGCAATGGCGCCGTGGGGTTCGCACAGGTAATCCAGCTGATGCAGGCGTTTCAGCGCATCGCGGGTCTGGGCATCGTCACGCATGCCTGACCCTAAGGTCTCCAGCGCCCAACCCTTGCGGCGGCAGAGCTCTTCTACTCGCGGCCAGTTGTTAGGGCGGCTCACATCCATGGCGTTCGACAGGGTTGCCACTGTCTGGTACGGCTCCCACTGACCGGTTTTCAGATAGCGCGGCACGGTATCGTTGGCGTTGGTGGCGGCGATAAAGCGCTTCACCGGCAGCCCCAGCGCCTTGGCAATCAAGCCTGCGGTGAGGTTGCCAAAGTTGCCGGACGGCACGCTGATCACCGCCTTGGCGCGATCGGCTTTCGGCAACTGCGCCACCGCCTCGAAGTAGTAGCAAACCTGCGCCAGCAGACGGCTGATATTGATGGAGTTGGCGGAGTTGAGGCCAATGGCCTGTTTCAGCGCCTCATCGTCAAAGGCCTGTTTCACCAGTGCCTGACAGGCATCGAAGTCGCCATCGATGGCGATGGTGCGGATATTGCCGCCGAGGGTGCAGAAGAGCTTCTCCTGCAAGGGGCTGATCTTGCCCTTGGGATAGAGGATCACTACCTCGATCCCCTCCAGCCCGTAGAAGGCGTGGGCCACGGCGGCGCCGGTGTCGCCGGAGGTGGCGGTGAGGATAGTAATCTTGTCGTTGGTTCTAAATGCCGCGAGGCACTGGGCCATAAAGCGGCCGCCGAAATCCTTGAACGCCAGGGTCGGGCCGTGGAACAGCTCAAGGGCATAGGTGCCATCCTTGAGCTTCACCAGCGGCGCCGGGAAGGTGAAGGCGGCGTTGATCAGCTCGCTGACCTTGGCGGCGGGCACTTCGTCCCCCAGCAGGTGGCTCAGGATGCGGGCAGAGCGTTCGGCCAGCGGCAGATCCAGCAGGGCATCCACATCGGCGAGCGGTTCGAGTTGTTCGGGGAAGAAGAGCCCCTGTTCGCGACCCAAGCCCTGACGCACCGCCTGCGCGAAGTTCACCTGTTCGCTGTTGTCCTTGATGTTGTAGAGATTCATAGCTCGCTTCCTGTTACCCGTGCCCCGGCCATGTCCAGTTTGCAGACCCGGGCAAATCCATCTTCGTTCTGCACGAAATGTGCTTCCATCCAATCCTTCATCCGCTCGGCCTGCGCCAGCTCCTTCATCACCACAAACACGGTGGGGCCGGAGCCGGAGATGCCGGTGGCCAGCGCTCCGTTCTGGGCCGCCTGCGCCCGCACCTCGGCAAAGCCTTCGATCAGCGCCGCGCGGTAGGGTTCGGCAATCACGTCTTTCAGCACGCTCGCCGCCAGCGGCTCCTGCCCGGTGTAGCTGGCGTGAACAAAGGCAGCCAGACGGCGGCCATAGGTGAGGCAATCCTGACGGCGATATTGGGCTGGCAGGATGGCGCGGGCCGCGGCGGTGGAGACCACAGTGCCCGGGTAGCAGACCACCCAGTACCACTCGTCAAACACCGGAATGCCCTGGCTGATAACGCCCGCCTCCTCCACCACCAGCTGCATGCCACCGAGATAGCAGGGGGCCACGTTGTCGTAGTGAACGGAGCCGGAGATGCGCCCCTCCATCTCACCCATCAGCAGCAGCAGGGCGTGCTCATCGAGGGGCTCGCCGTGAAAGGCGTTGAGCCCCTCCAGCGCCGCCACCACGCTGCAGGCGCTGGAACCCAGACCCGAGCCGACCGGCAGGTTCTTCTCCAGCACCATTTCAAGCGGCTTGAGACCGAGGCCGCGCTTCTCCAGCGCCTCGCCATAGGCGACCCAGCAGTCGAACAGGATATTCTTTTTCGGATCGTCCGGCAGCTTGTGGGCGTAGCGGCCCACGGCGGAGAGGGCGAACGGCACGTCAGCCGCTTTTACCTGCACCCGATCGCCCAAGAGGGAGCCATCCACGGGGGCGAGCGCCGCCCCCAGTACATCGAATCCCACGCTCAGGTTGGCGCTGGAGGCGGGTGCGTAGGCAACGACACTGCCGCCTTCCGTCATATAAGAGGGGTACATGTCTGAACTCATGCTTATAGCTCCTGCTTCCAGTTCTGGGTGCGCAGCACGTCGGCAAAGACGCCCGCCGCGGTCACTTCGGTACCGGCGCCATAGCCGCGCAGCACCAGCGGGATCGGCTGGTAGTAGGTGGAGAAGAAGGCAAGCGCGTTCTCCCCGTCTTTGACCTTGAACAGCGGCTCGTCGGCCCCGACCGCCTTGATGGCGACCTTGCACTTGCCACCTTCGATGGAACCCACATAGCGCAGCACCTTGCCTTCACGCTGGGCGGCGGCGAACTGGTCGCGGAACCAGCCATCGGCCTCCGGCAGGCGGGCCATAAAAGCTTCCACATCGCCGCTGGCGTCAAATCCGGGCGGCAGCGCCTGCTCCACTTCGACATCGGAGAGCTCCAGTGCCATGCCCGCCTCGCGAGCCAGAATGAGCAGCTTGCGCGCCACATCCATGCCGTTGAGATCGTCGCGGGGATCCGGCTCGGTAAAGCCGTTGCCACGGGCAATTTTGGTCGCCTCGGAGAAGGCCATCCCCTCGTCCAGCTTGCCGAAAATAAAGGAGAGCGAACCGGAGAGGATGCCGTCGAAGGCACGCAGCTTGTCACCGGCCATGATGAGGTTCTGCAGGTTCTCGATAACCGGCAGACCGGCGCCCACGTTGGTCTCGTACAGAAACTTGCGACGGGTCTGACGGGCGGTGCGGCGCAGCGCCTTGTAATAATCGAGCGAGCCGGTGTTGGCCTTCTTGTTGGGAGTGACCACATGGAAACCGGCGGCGAGGAAGTCGGCGTACTGGACGGCCACCGCCTCGGAGGAGGTGCAGTCGACGATCACCGGGTTGATGATGTGGCTCTCTTCCACCAGCTTTTTCACCCCGTCCAGCGAGAAGCTGTCGCGGGCTTCCACCAGCTGTTCGCGCCAGTTGGCGAGGTTCAGGCCATCCTTGCTGACCGCCATCTGGCGGCTGTTGGCGATACCGACCACCCGCAGACCAGTGCCCTGCTCGGCCAGTACTGGCTGCTGGCGGGCAATCTGATCCACCAGTGCCGCGCCGACGCCACCCACCCCGACCACGAACAGGTCGATAAAGTGCTGGCTGCCGAAGAAGTTCTGGTGACACGCCTTGATCGCTTCCGCCACCTTGCCGGAACGCACCACCGCCGAGATGGAGCGCTCGCTGGAGCCCTGCGCGATGGCAACGATATTGATGGATGCCTGTGCCAGCGAGGTGAAGAAGCGGGCCGCCATCCCCTTGGCAGTGCGCATGCCGTCACCGATGAGGGAGATGATGGCCAGATCGTTCATGATTTCGAGCGGGTCGAGCAGCTGGTTCTTGAACTCCAGCTCGAACTCGCGCTCCAGCACCTTGCGGGTCTTGTCGCTGTCGTAGCTGTGGATACAGAAGCTGACGCTGTATTCGGAAGATGACTGGGTGATCAGCACGATGCTGACCCCGGCGCGGGAGACGGCGGAGAAGATGCGACCGGCCATGCCGACCATCCCCTTCATGCCGGGGCCGGAGACGTTGAACATGCACATGCCGGCCAGATCGGAGATAGCCTTCACTTTCAGATCATCGTCGCCGCTCTCGGGGCCGATCAGGGTGCCCGGCCCCTGCGGGTTGAAGCTGTTTTTGATAAGGCAGGGAATGTGGAACTGGGCCACCGGCGCGATGGTTTTCGGGTGCAGCACCTTGGCGCCGAAGTAGGAGAGCTCCATCGCCTCCTTGTAGGAGAGAGTTTTCAGTAAGTAAGCATCCGGCACCAGACGCGGGTCACAGCTGTAGCAGCCCTCGACGTCAGTCCAGATCTCGCAGCACTCGGCATCGACACAGGCGGCCAAGACGGCTGCGGAGTAGTCGGAGCCGTTACGGCCCAGCAGCACGGTTTCGCCCTTGTTGCTACCGCCGGTAAAGCCCGGCATCAGATAGAGGCATTGCTGTTTTTCTGCCACAACAGGACGCAAGCCATTGGCGGCAAAGCGCACCCGGGAGGCTTCGATATCGACATGGGCTTCCAGATAACCGCCATCGGTCACCAGCAGCTCTTCCGGCACGATAAGACCCAGCTCGAGGCCACGCACCCGCAGCAGTTCGTGCATAAAGGCGATGGAGAGGTTCTCGCCACGGCTCAGGATGCGCGCCTGCACGTTGTCCGGGCAGAGGCCCAGCAAGCGGATGCCCTGCATCAGCCGCTCCACCTGATCCAGTTCGCTGGTGAGGCGAGCCTGCAGCGCTTTGTCATCCAGCGCCGGATAAGCCGCCTTCAACCCGGCCAGCAGGCGGGAGAAGATACCGTTCACTTCAAACAGGGTACTGCTGGCATCCATGCCACGGCTGGTCTGCTCCACCAGCGCCACCAGATGGTTGGTTACCTTGGCAGGAGCAGACAGCACCAGGGCTACCTGAGACTGGCCATGGGTATTCACCGCAATGTCGGCAACCCGTAAAAAACGCTCTGCGTCGGCCAGAGATGACCCGCCAAACTTCAACACTCTCATCGCTTTCTCTCCCTGTAATCCCTGCTGTATAACCGAAAAACCGGTCTGAAAATCATCCAACAAAAAGGCCCGTACTGGGTGGGTACGGGCCTTTTCTGATTTCTGTGCTTGTTCGTCAGCGCATCAACCGGCCCCAGTGCCACCTGTGGTGGTACCGGTAATAATGGTGGTGGTGATGATGTTGGTGAATAGCTGCATGACGAACACTCGTGAACGAAACTGGCTTTTAGCAATACCGCGCCGGGCGCAGGGCTGTCAACTTAAACCTCTTTGCCAAGTTTGCGGGCAAGGTCCTTGCAGAGCAGGTGGAGCATGTTCAAATCCCGCTGCGGCAGCATGGGTACCCGGTCCATCACCCACTGATGCAGTTTTTCATCCTGCGAAACTCCGAGTTCACCCAGCAATTCTGCTGTTTTGCTTTTCAGCACCCGAACCTGCCCGGCGTTATCAAAATTTTCTGCTACCGCAGCGCCGCAGTCGGCGTTCAGCTCATCCATCAGCTGACTCATCTCGTAGGCGTAGAGCATGATCGCCTGCCCCAGATTAAGGGAGGGGTAGCTCACCTTGAGGGGCAGATAGCTGATGAGATCGACCTCGGCCAGTTGTTCGTTGGAGAGCCCCGACTCCTCGCAGCCAAAAACGATGGCCACCTTGTTGAGGGAAGGCTTGCTGCGGATCTGCTCGCGGATCTCCCCCGGCGTGAGGTAGTGCTGGTAGCGACCGCGCTCACGGGCGGTGGTGGCGATCACCAGATCCATGTCGGCCAGCGCCTCGGGCAGGGTATCGAACGCCTCGGCCTGAGTCAGGATCTCCTGGGCACCGTGAGCTACCCAACTCGCTTCATCCTCTTCGTGTACCCGGCTCGCCACCAGTCGCATGGCATCGAATCCCATGGTTTTCATGGCGCGGGCAGCCGCCCCCACATTTGCAGGTCGGGCAGGTGCCACCAGGACAAAATAGAGCTTCATCGGGTTTCCTCACAGGCCGGATGGCCTCTCAAACAGACAGCAAACAGTCGCTAAACCATCACCAAAACAGGGGCGCAATCTACCGTTTATCCCCGAAAATTGCCACTTGAACAGACGTTTGAATGTTGCGATAGTGGCCTGACGTGTGAACAAATTACACCCAATCCTTCGCGCTATCGGCCCGACAGATCACAAGGAAGAGAGAGATGCAGCAGCCATTGGAACAGGCCGTCGCCGAGACTATCTTGCAACGCTTCGAGTCGTTTTACAGCCGGTTTCTCGAGATAACCCAGGGCAGCAAGAGCCGCTTCGAGAACAGTGACTGGCTGGGGGTACAGCTCGCCGGGCGCGAGCGAATTCGCCTCTATGACCACCATGTGGGGGCTACCGCCAGCTCCATCCGCCAGATGATGGGGGAGCACCACGCCACCCAGGAGCTGCTCAAGCGGGTCAAAAGCGCCTTCAGCGATCTGCTGCCCAAGTGCGAGAACTTCGAGGTGGCGGAGTCCTTCTTCAACTCCGTCTATCGCCGGATCTTTCGCCATCGCAATATCCGCGACGAAAACCTCTATATCCACCCCTTCGTCAGCCGCGGTGACAAACCCGATCTCAGCGCATTGCTGCGCATCTATCGCACCGATCTGGCCCACCTGCCGCAGACCCTGAGTCAGCTGCTGGGGGATTACAGCTTCACCCTCCCCTATGAGGACAAGCAGCGGGATATTGTCGACATCCACCGCCATCTTGCCGAGAACGGCCCGCACATCCTTCATGATGAGCCGTTTGCCATCGAGCTGCTCAAAGAGGTGTTCTACCGCAACAAGGGGGCCTATCTGGTGGGGCTTATTCGGGTCAAGGATCAGGTGTTCCCCTTTATCCTGCCCCTGCTCAGCACCGGCCACAGCATCTATGTGGATACCGTCATCTTCGAGCCGGATCTCGCCTCCATCGTGTTTGGCTTCGCCCGCGCCTACTTTATGGTCTATGCCCGCGAACCAGCGCTGTTTGTCGCCTTCCTGCGTCAAATCATGCCCCACAAGCCCGATTACGAGATCTACAACGCCATCGGCTGCCAGAAGCACGGCAAGACCGAGCTCTATCGCCACTACCGCCACCATCTGGCACAGAGTCGGGATCAGTTCATCATCGCCCCCGGCATCAAGGGGATGGTGATGAGCGTGTTTACCCTCCCCTCCTACGATGTGGTGTTCAAGGTGATAAAAGACGAGTTCACTCCCCCGAAGGATGTGAGCCACGAGCAGGTGAAAGCGAAATACCGGCTGGTAAAACAGCACGATAGGGTTGGCCGGATGGCCGATACCCAGGAGTTCACCAACTTCGAGTTTCCGCTGGATCGCATCTCGCCGGAACTGCTTGCCGAACTCAAGACAGTGGCGCCGTCGGCGCTCACCATCAGCGACGACAAACTGGTGATCAAGCACCTCTACACCGAGCGCAAGATGATCCCCCTCAACCTCTATCTGGACAAGGCGGACGAGCAGCAGACGCGGCTCGCGCTGGAGGAGTACGGCAACGCCATCAAGCAGCTGGCGGCGGCCAACATCTTCCCGGGGGACATGCTGTTCAAGAACTTTGGCGTCACCCGTCATGGCCGGGTGGTCTTCTACGACTACGACGAGATCTGCTACATGACGGAGTGCAACTTCCGCCAGATCCCGCCGCCCCGCTACCCCGAGGATGAGTGGAGCGCCGAGCCCTGGTACTCGGTGGCCCCCAACGACATCTTCCCCGAGGAGTTCGCCACCTTCCTGCTGCAAAAGCCACAGGTGCGCGAGATCATGTTGCAGCTGCACAAGGAGATGTTCGACGCCAACTACTGGAAGATGCTGCAGAGCAACATCAAGGTGGGGGTGTTCGAGGATGTCTATCCCTACCGGCGCAAGAAGCGCTTCAAATACCAGCGCGGCGGCTGAGTCCACAGAATCCGCGCACATCGCAGCAACGAAAACGGGGTGGCCCAAGCCACCCCGTTTTGCTGACCGCTTTGCGCCTTAACTGCCGCGACGGCGGATCACCCCCTCCTGCATGGTGCTCGCCACCAGCATGCCATCACGGGTAAAGAACTGGCCGCGCACCAGACCGCGACCGCCGCTGGCGCTCGGGCTGTCTACCACGTAGAGCAGCCAGTCGTCGAAGCGGAAATCCCGGTGGAACCACATGGAGTGATCGATGGTGGCCACCTGCATATCCGGCTCCCAGTACGACACCCCGTGCGGCTGCAGCGAGGTGAGCAGGAAGTTGAAGTCGGAGGCGTAGGCCAGCAGGTATTTGTGCACCCGCAGATCGTCCGGCATCTGGCCGTTGGCCTTGAACCAGACGTGACGCACCGGATCCTGCACCGTCGGGCGAATAGGGTCGACCAGGGTCACCGGACGCATCTCGATGGGCTGCTCGCAGAGGATCTTGTCGCGCAGGGAGGCCGGGATCAGGTTCTCGTAGGGGCGCACCAGCTCCAGCTCACTCTTGAGCTCCTCCGGCGGGGTGATGCCGGTGGGCATCTGCGCCTGATACTCGAAACCATCGGCCGGCACCTGAAACGAGGCGTTGAGATAGAAGATGGGCTTGCCGCCCTGAATCGCCTTGACCCGGCGGGTGGAGACGGTCTGACCATCACGGATATTCTCCACGTCATAGACGATGGGACGGGTCACATCCCCCGGACGCAGGAAGTAGGAGTGAAAACTGTGAACCTGACGGCCGGTCTCGACCGTCTGCTTGGCGGCTGACAAGGCCTGCCCCATTACCTGTCCGCCAAACACGGCCCGAAGACCGAGATCCTGGCTCTGGCCCCGAAACAGGCCCTCCTCGATTTTTTCCAGCGCCAGCAACGCCAGCAGCTCATCAAGTACCTTGCTCATTGTTCACTCCTATATCAGAGCCGCACAGGCTAACAAGAGCTGATCCGGGGCGCAATCTTTTGGCTGGCAATCAAGGATTTCCGGATAGAAGAAAGGAGGCTCGATAGCCTCCTGTCTTCTATTCAACCAGACACGATAATGGTCAGTTATTTGAGAAAAATGCCTTGGTTATACCCATTTCCAATCCCCTCACTTCAGCCAGCCCTTTAAGACGACCAATACATGAGTATCCTGGATTTGTTTTCTTCTTCAGGTCATCAATCATCTGATGACCATGATCTGGCCGCATGGGGATAAGTCTATTATCACCATCTTTCAGTCGCCGTTGCTCTTCACGTACAATTTCCAATACCACATTATACATGTCGACATCACCATCAAGGTGAGCCGCTTCGTGGAATGTCTTCGGATTATCTTCCCGCTTGGTTGAACGCAAATGGGTGAAGTAAATACGATTCCCGTAACGTTTTATCATATCAACCAGGTCATTATCCCCACGCACACCATAAGAGCCGGTACACATGGTAATACCATTGGCCTGACTGGGAATTCGGTTAACCAGCCATGCGATATCCTCAATGGTAGAGACGATACGCGGCAACCCCAGGATCGGGCGGGGAGGATCATCCGGATGGACAGCTAAACGGACGCCTGACTCTTCACAAACAGGGATTATTTCATCGAGAAAATAGGCCAGGTGCTCTCGCAAACGCTCTTTGTCGATATCCTTGTATTTATCCAGCTGAGCCTGGAATGCTTCCAGAGTATAACCCTCTTCAGCACCAGGTAAGCCGGCAATGATATTCCGGGTCAGTGTCTCTATTTGCTCCGGGCTCATTTCATTAAAGTAGCTGAATGCCTGTTGCTGCTCTTCCGGTGAGTATTCGTGCAAGGCACCCGGGCGCTTGAGGATGTAGAGCTCAAAGGCGGCAAACGCAATATGGTCAAAACGCAGGGCTCGGGAACCGTCCGGCATCTCGTATTCCAGATCGGTTCGGGTCCAGTCCAGTACGGGCATGAAGTTATAGCAAATCGTGTCGATGCCACATGCAGCCAGATTACGGATCGACTCTTTATAGTTCTCTATCCATTGCTGATACTGGCCAGAATGTGTCTTGATCTCTTCATGTACAGGTACACTTTCAACTACCGACCAGGTTAAACCTTTTTCTTCAATTAATGCTTTGCGAGCGAGTATCTCGTCTTTATTCCAGATATGACCATTTGGTATATGATGCAGGGCAGTCACAATACCAGTTGCCCCCGCCTGTTTGATATCATTCAAGGTTACCGGGTCATTAGGCCCATACCAGCGCCATGTTTGTTCCATTACTACCTCTTGGTTTAAATTCGTTCGCTAACTTGAAAATCTGACTGGATAAGAGCCAAACAAAAATCCGTCAAACTCGGGAGCATCAACATCTGACAACTCCATCAATCGCTGTTTGACATTCTCTAAATGGGTCCACATCGCCAGTTTGGCTGCCGCAGGATCTTTTTTTTGCATTGCAGACAAGATTGCAACATGGTCATTCAACCACTCTTTGCGATATTCAGTAGTGGCAATCCGGTCATGCAAATGCTGCCACATCGGGTTATTTTCTCGACTAACCCAAGACTGGCGCCACAATGCCACCAGCATGTTGTTATGAGTCGCTTCGGCTATTGCCAGGTGAAAATTCATATCACCCTCTTCACCCTCACCACTCTCGACATCACGACGTTCGGCCTCCAGGGCTGCGCGCATTTTTTGTATATCTGACGGAGTCACCTGAATGGCGGCAAACTCTGCGATATTGCTCTCCAGCAATTGCCGGGCTTGCAGCAGTTCAAAAGGTCCCATCACGGTGTCATTCGGGCTGAAATTTGGCTCGGAGGGGATCGCAATGACATAAATACCGGACCCCTTCTTCACTTCTACAAAACCTTCAATCTCGAGCATGATGAGAGCCTCTCTCACCACAGAGCGCCCCACTCCCACCTGTTCAGCAATGTCGCGCTCAGGAGGAAGACGGGAGCCCAAGGCGTACTTGCCTGAAGCCAACTCTTCCTTGATAAACTCACCAACTTCACGATATTGACGCTTTACTTCAACACTCATGGCTTGCTCTCAAATTGGTAGCGTAGTTTTCCAAAATGGTAAGCAACCAACAACAATTGGTCAACCAAAGTAATCATGATATCCAGTATCAACACCTTGGAGACCCTCTGACATGCTTATGAGAGCGTTGTTGCAGCCTTCTCCATGTGAAGATGAGTCAACCTCTGGGCTGCCGGCTCTTTTAGCAATACCCACAGCACAACGGCACCCACCAAGTCAAAGACACTGAGGCTAATGAAGAAAGGCCCATAACCAATAATTGCCACCAAGGCCCCCATCACCAGAGTGAACGATAGCTGGCCAATCCAGGCTGCCGAACCCGCAAGGCCAACGACTGTCGCCACTTCATTCTTCTTGAAAAGGTCTGCCGACATGGTAATAACCACGGTTGACAACGTCTGGTGAGCAAATCCACCGATACTCATCAAGGCAATCGCCACGTAGGGATCCTTAATAATACTGACAAAGCCAATTGCCAACATAAGTATCGCCCCAATGGTGAAAGTAGCTCGCCGTGCATTCAGTGTTGTCATATTAAGTTTTTCCATGAAAAACTTTGCAATAAATCCACCCGCAATACATCCAAAATCAGCAGCAAGAAATGGTAACCAAGCAAACATGGCAATTTCTTTAAGAGGAAGATGCATTACCGAAGTCAAGTATAGAGGCATCCAAAAACTGAGCGTTCCCCAAGCTGGATCTGCTAGAAACCTTGCTATTGCCAAGCCCCAAAAATTACGCTGTTTGATAATTTCTTTTATTTCAGGCTTACCCTCATTGGCTGTGAGATGTTTCTCTTGCCCCTCTTCTATATATGTCAGCTCGTTCTGGGAAATCCATTTATGTTTTCTGGGGGAGCGATATACAAGAAACCAGGTGATCGCAAAGAGGATCCCCACACCTCCGGTGATTATGAATGCCATTTCAGTGCCTAACCCACTGCTTTCAAAGGTTAGCATTGCCCAGACTACCAACGGAGGAGCAAGCATGGCTCCGACTGAGGTGCCAGCGTTAAACAATCCACCGGCAATGCCACGCTCCTTGGCTGGAAACCATTCGGCACTGGCTTTCATCCCTGCTGGAATAGCCGCAGCCTCCGTCAACCCCATGCCGCCACGCAATACCGCCAAACTAATCCAGCCGCCAGCAAATGCATGCGCCATATTAAATAGAGACCAAGCGACTGCAAAAATAAAAAAGCCTACTTTCAAACCAATCATATCGATTATATAACCAGCAATCGGCTGTGCAATTGTGTAACATATCTGAAATGCACTTACGATCCATGAATATTCTTTTTCTGTAAAATTCAGCTCACTCATTACTTGAGGTGCGGCAACACTCAATGAGCTGCGGGATAAATAGTTGACTATTGTGCCAAGACAAACCAAGGCGATGATATACCACCTCAAGTTTTTAACTTTGATGCTCATAATGAATCCTTCAACCACCAATTTAAATGAGTCAGGCCACATCAAGGCATATTGACTACTGCGATGTGCGGCCATCATCTTGAGGTGACAGCCATAGATCAACCAACTTAACTCATTTGGTTGATCTCGATCTCAAAAAAAGATCTATTTGGTCAACCAAAATAGACTTATGGCTGACCTGGAGATAGCATGCAGAGGCTGATATCCCAGTTACCCACACAAGTCATGTCACGACACACAACGGTTGGCTGACGCCTGTGGCGCCAACCTGCGACTCTGGTGATGTGCAAAAATTTATAAATCGAGGCAAGAAAAGATGAAGAACAAGCTGAGTGAATTGATGTTGAGCCCCTATCCGCGAGCAGCACTGCGAAACCGGATAGTTCATATCGGCTTCGGCGCGTTTCATCGAGCCCACCAAGCCTTGATTACCCATGAGACGCTCGCAGCTGGCGGAGGTGACTGGGGGATCTGCGAGGTCAACCTGTTCGGTGGAGAGGAGCTGATCCGTTCGCTCAGAGCACAAGACCACCTCTACACCGTGCTGGAGAAGGGGGCCGAGAGCGTACACCCCAAAGTGATTGGTTCTGTGGTGGAGTCACTGCATCCCACCTTTGATGGCATGTCCGCCATCCTAGAGAAGATGGCAGAACCGCAAGTCGCCATTGTATCCATGACGATCACTGAAAAAGGCTATTGTGCAGACCCTGCCACCGGGCAGTTCAACCCGCAGAATCCGTTGATCCAGCACGACTTGCTGCACCCTGATGCCCCCACTTCCGCCATCGGCTGCATCGTTGCCGCCCTGCGCCTGCGCAAAGAGCGTTGCCTCCCTCCCTTTACTGTCATGTCTTGCGACAACGTGCAGGAAAATGGTCATGTTGCACGTCAGTCCATTCTGGGATTTGCCGAACTGCTCGATGGAGAGCTGGCATCCTGGATCCGTGAGCAGGTCACCTTTCCTTGCACCATGGTCGACCGCATCGTACCTGCAGCCACCCCGGAGACGCTGGCCGAGATTGAGCAGGCCATTGGTGTGGCTGACCCCTGTGGTATTGCCTGCGAGCCATTCCGGCAATGGGTGATTGAAGATAATTTCGTCAATGGCCGACCGGACTGGGATCTGGCCGGTGCCGAATTTGTCAGCAATGTCGTGCCCTTTGAAGAGATGAAATTGCGCATGCTGAACGGCAGCCACTCATTTCTCGCCTATCTCGGCTACCTCGGCAGCTATGCCCATATCGCAGACACCATGACCAATCCGGCCTACCGCCAGGCAGCACTTGATCTGATGCTCAATGAACAGGCGCCAACCCTGAACATGCCTGTTGGAACTGATCTCGAGGGCTATGCCCAACAACTGATCGCCCGTTTCACCAACCCCTCGCTCAAACACCAGACCTGGCAAATCGCCATGGATGGCAGTCAAAAGCTGCCACAACGCATGGTCGACTCCGTCCTCTTCCATCTGAAGAACGGCAGTGATTACCGGCATCTGGCATTGGGCATCGCCGGATGGATGCGTTATGTCAGCGGTGAGGGAGAAAACGGTGAGGTGATCGATGTCAGGGATCCCCTGCTACCCCGCTTCCAGGCGATCTATGCAGAGCACGGCCTCAGTTGCAACGTGGTCAAACCGTTGCTGGCCATTGAGGCCATCTTTGGCCCGGAACTGCCGCAACAGGGTGCTTTTGTCGATGCGGTCACTCGGGCCTATCAAGGACTGCTTGACCACGGTGCCCGTCACTGCGTCGCTGCGCTCTAATCACCATATCTGGCAATGACAGAGCCAAGGGAGAAATGAATATGAAGTCTTTCCTGTGTAAGGATTTTCTTTTGAACAGCGATGCGGCACGTCATCTCTACCATGACTATGCCGCTGATATGCCTATCTATGACTACCACTGCCATCTCAATCCACGGGAGATCGCCGAAGATCGCCGATTCGATGATCTGGGCCAGATCTGGCTGGAGGGGGACCATTACAAATGGCGAGCCATGCGCAGCGCCGGTATCCCGGAGGCACTGATCACCGGAAAAAACAGCAGCAGTCGTGACAAGTTCAATGCGTGGGCACAGACAGTCCCGCAAACGCTGGGTAACCCTCTCTATCACTGGACCCATCTCGAACTGCGCCGCCCCTTCGGTCTGGAGGGTATCACCCTGGCGCCAAACACCGCCGACAAGGTATGGGATCACTGCAACGAACTGCTCGCCACCCAGGCCTTTTCCGCCCGCGGGTTGATGCAGCAGATGAATGTCCGAATGGTCGGTACCACAGATGATCCGGTGGATTCACTTATCTATCATCGCCAGATTGCCGAGGACCCCGGTTTTGCTATCGAGGTGCTCCCCAGCTGGCGCCCCGACAAGGTATTCAAGATCGAGCAAGCCGGTTTTGCTGACTACATTGAGGCATTGGGAGCCGCCGCCGATGTCGACATTGCTACCTTTGCCGACTTACTGACCGCGCTGGAACGACGCCTTGAACACTTCGCCCAACATGGCTGCCGCGCAGCGGATCACGGTATCGAAGTAGTGCGTTATGCACCAGTTCCCTCCGATGCGACCCTGACTCAACTGCTCCAGCGCCGACTGGCCGGAGAGGTGCTGGACGGATCGCAGATTGCAGCCTTCTCCACTGCCGTTCAGGTATGGCTCGGCCGTCAATACGCCAAGCGAGGCTGGGTGATGCAGTTGCATCTGGGCGCTCAACGTAATAACAACAGCCGCATGTTCACTCTGCTTGGCGCAGACTGTGGCTTTGATTCTATCGGAGACAAGCCGTTTGCCTGGGAGCTTGCTCATCTGCTGGATGAGATGGATCAAACCGATGAGCTGCCCAAGACCATCCTCTATTGCCTTAACCCTCGTGATAACGAGGTGCTGGCAACCATGGCGGGCAACTTCCAGGGGGGAGGTATTGCAGGCAAGATCCAGTTCGGCTCTGGCTGGTGGTTCAACGATCAGAAAGATGGTATGCAGCGCCAGCTGGAGCAGCTCTCTCAACTCGGCCTGCTCAGCCAGTTTGTCGGCATGTTGACCGACTCCCGCAGCTTCCTCTCCTAC
Organism: Aeromonas sp. 600774; assembly: GCF_049175075.1. Classification (NCBI taxonomy): domain Bacteria; kingdom Pseudomonadati; phylum Pseudomonadota; class Gammaproteobacteria; order Aeromonadales; family Aeromonadaceae; genus Aeromonas; species Aeromonas sp. 600774. Next base: position 133,702 of record NZ_JAAKUJ010000002.1, on the reverse strand, counting down.
ACTCGCCACGAGTATTTCCGCCGTATTTTGTGCGACATGGTGGGGCGCTGGATCGAGCAGGGCGAAATCCCCAGTGATCTGCAGCTGTCCGGGAAAATGATCCAGGATATTTGCTATCACAATGCAACCCGCTACTTTCAGCTGCCAGGAGCCCGGGGATGAAACGGATTGCCCTGCTCGGGGAGTGCATGATTGAGCTCAATGGCACGCCTTTTGGCGACATGCAGCAATCATTCGGGGGCGATACCCTCAATACCGCCATCTATCTCGCGCGTGCCTCCCAACCCACCGATATCCAGGTGAGTTATCTGACCGCCATGGGCCAGGATCCTCTCAGCCAGCAAATCATCGCGCGCTGGCAACAGGCCGGGATCGACACCAGCGCGGTGTTCATCGACCAACAGCGCCATCCCGGCCTCTATCTTATCCAGCTTGATGAGCACGGCGAGCGCACCTTCCTCTACTGGCGCAACGATTCGGCTGCCCGTTACCTGATGCAGCATCCGCAGTTGCCACAGCTCAAGCAGGCCGTCAGCGACGTGGATGCGCTCTATCTCAGCGGTATTTCGCTGGCGATCCTGCCCGCGGCAGATCGGCAGGCGCTGCTGCTGTGGCTGGCTGAACTGCACCGGGCGGACGTGGCGATCATCTTTGACAGCAACTATCGTCCCGCCCTGTGGCAGAGTCCGGCCGACGCCCGGGCCTGTTACCAGCAACTGCTGGCCATCACTACGCTGGCTCTGGTCACCGACGACGATGAGCAGGCCCTGTGGGGGGACGAGGATGTGACCCGGACCCTGCAGCGCCTCAAGGCGGCCGGGGTGCAGCAGGCGGTAGTCAAACAGGGGGCGGCTGGCTGCTGTTACCAGGCCCTGCAAACCGGGGAACCTGCCATCACTATCCCTACCCAAGCGGTCAGCAAGGTGGTGGATACCACCTCGGCCGGTGACTCCTTCAATGCCGGTTTTCTGGCTGGCTACCTGCAAGGACGGGCGATCGACGAGTGCGCCCGCATGGGCCACCGACTGGCGGGGATAGTCATTCAGCACAAGGGGGCAATTATTCCGGAAAGTGCAACCCGCAGTGTCACCGACAGCTTCATCAAACCGGCATCACACTAAACGAGGTCAACCAAATGTCATCCATTACTGAACAACTGCAAGCCCTGAAAGTGATCCCGGTGATCGCCATCGAGCAGGCTGAAGATATCATTCCACTGGGGGCGGCACTGGCCAATAACGGCCTGCCGGTTGCCGAGATCACCTTCCGCTCCGCTGCCGCGGTCGAGGCGATCCGGCTGCTGCGCCAGAGCCAACCTGAGATGCTGATTGGCGCGGGCACTGTGCTCAACCGCGAGCAGGTGATCGCAGCCAAAGAGGCAGGGGCCACCTTTATCGTCTCCCCCGGCTTTAACCCGAACACCGTCAAGGCCTGTCAGGAGCTGAACATCCCGATCATCCCTGGAGTCAATAATCCCAGCACCATTGAAGCGGCGCTGGAGATGGGGCTGACGACGCTGAAGTTCTTCCCGGCCGAAGCATCAGGTGGTAGCGCGATGATCAAGGCGCTGCTGGCACCTTATACCCAGATCACGCTGATGCCCACCGGCGGGATCTCGACTCACAATATCAATGAATATCTGGCGATCCCGCGGGTCATTGCGTGTGGTGGTTCCTGGATGGTCGACAAGAAACTGATCGCAGAGAAACAGTGGGAAGAGATCGGCCGACTCACTCGTGAAGCAGTGGCACAGGTCCAATAATATTGCCGCCAGGCAACGCGCTGACAAAAAAGGCCCGCACCAGATGGTGCGGGCCTTTTATTTGGCCGACGGCGCACTTGAACGGCACGCAGTTCGCAACGGGTTGTCGGCTTACTTGCTGCCGGTACCTGAGTTGCGGGTAGAGGCTTGCGGCTTGCGACGGGCGGTGGTGGCGCGAGCGCGCGGCTCTTTGCCCTGCATCTCTTTGTGACGCTGCACGGCGCGACGGATCTGGGCGGCCTGCTTGTGACGGCTGGTTTTGCCATCCTGCTGCAGGTCGACCTTGGATTCGGTCTCCGGCGGCAGGTTGACCAGACCGCGCAGGTAGTTCACTTCCGGCAGTTTCAGCTCTTGCCAGCCGCCGCGAGGGATGCCGCGGTCCAGCTTGACGTCACCGTAGCGGATGCGCATCAGGCGGCTCACCTGCACTTCCTGAGATTCCCACAGGCGGCGCACTTCACGGTTGCGTCCTTCGGTCAGGGTGACGTTGAACCACTGGTTCAGACCCTCACCGCCAGCCGGTTTGATCTTGTTGAACTTGGCGGTGCCATCTTCCAGCTGCACGCCCTTGCGCAGACGCTGCAGCATGGCTTCGGTGATTTCGCCAAAGACACGTACCGCGTATTCCCGCTCCACTTCGTGGCTCGGGTGCATCAGGCGGTTGGCCAGCTCACCGTCGGTGGTGAACAGCAGCAGACCGGAGGTGTTGACGTCAAGGCGGCCGACCGCGATCCAGCGGGCACCTTCCATCTTGGGCAGACGATCAAACACGGTGGGACGACCTTCCGGATCGTGACGGGTACACATCTCCCCTTCCGGCTTGTGGTAAGCCAGTACGCGGCAGATCACTTCCTCTGCGGCACGGGTCTTGACCTGGTGACCATCCACCCGGATCACGGCGTTCACTTCGACGCGATCCCCCAGTGTGGCGACCTTGCCATCCACACTGACCCGACCTGCGGTGATCAGGGCCTCCATCTCACGACGGGAGCCGTGACCCGCGCGGGCCAACACTTTTTGCAGTTTTTCACTCATCGGGGTTACCTGATTGTTGATCGCTGCCCACAGGTAATAGGGGCAACGGGGTTAACTGTAACAAACGCCGGTTGGAGCACTCGCCACAGTTGAAAAATGTATATCTCGGTGACGTCGGCACGCTTGGGCGCCATTCACCGGGCATCGCTCTCCCCGTCCACCGCAGAGGGCAACAGGGGTTGCAGCTCCGGATCCAGCTCGGGGAGCTGCTCCAGACTCTGCAGATTAAAGTAATCCAGAAACTCTCTGGTGGTGGCGAGCAGCTCGGGGCGACCGGCTACCTCTTTGTGGCCAATGCTGCGCACCCAGCCACGCTCTTTCAGGGTATTCACTATCTGGCTCGACACCGCCACCCCGCGGATCGCTTCGATCTCGGCCCGGGTGATGGGTTGGCGATAGGCAATCAGGGTCAGCGTCTCCATCACGGCGCGCGAATAGCGCGGCGCCCGCTCGCTCCAGAGCCGCGAGAGCTCTTCGGCATACTCCTGACGCGCCTGAAAGCGCCAGCCGGAGGCGACCTCTTTGAGCTCGACGCCCCGCGAGCTGTAATCTTGCCTGATCTCGGCCAACAGTAGCTGAACATAGCGACTGGTCACCGGATAATCGGCCAGCACGCTGCTTTTCAGCTCGCTGACATTGAGCGGACGACCGGCCACAAACAGCGCAGCTTCGATCAGGGTCTTGAGTCGTTCAGTGGGCAGCGCCACGGTTGCCCTCCTCGCTCTGCTCGGCCAATGCGAAATGGATTGGTCCGAGTGGTTCTGCCTGCAGGATCCAGATCAGTTGCTCCTTGCACAGCTCCAGCAGGGCCAGAAACGTCACCAGTACCCCCATGCGCCCCTCTTCGGCGCGCAGCACCTGCTCAAGGCGCAGGGTCTGCCCCAGCGTGAGCATGGCAAGGATCTCCGCCATGCGCACCCGGGTCGGGATCTGTTCGCGGCGGATCTGGTGATGTTCGAAATGAGTCGCGCGTTTTACCACACTTTGCATGTAAAGGGCGAGCTCAACCAGCGAAACATCGGGCGCCAGTGGCTTGAGGGCGCCAAAATCGGGGGGCAGGGCAGCGGCGATATAAATCTCCCGCTCCACCCGTGGCAGCTCATTGACCCTCTCTGCACCTACCTTGTAACGCTCATACTCCTGCAGGCGGCGGATCAGGGTCACCCGCGGGTCTTCCCCCTCATCTTCCAGCTCCGGTGCCTTCGGCAGAAGTAGACGGGATTTTATCTCCGCCAGCCAGGCCGCCATCAGCAGATATTCGGCCGCCAGCTCAAGGTTGAGCCCCTGCATCAGCTCCACATACTCCATGTACTGGGCGGTGATCTGCAGGATCGGCAGGTTGAGGATATCGAGCTGCTGGCGCCGGATCAGATAGAGCAGCAGATCCAGCGGTCCCTCGAAGGTATCGAGGAACACCTCCAGCGCATCGGGCGGGATGAACAGGTCCTGGGGCAGCTCGTGATAGGGCTGCCCCAGGACTTTCGCGATGGGTAGCGCGGCGCCAGTCCCCGTCTCGGCGGAAGGAACAGTCACCGGTTCAGCGACATCACTCAAACGGGGTCGGGTCTCCGGCACCGCGACGACGCAATACCGGCTCGTCGTCAGAGAAATCGACCACTGTGGTGGGCTGCTCGCCCAGATAACCGCCGTTGACCACCAGATCGATCTGCTTGCCCAGTTTGTCGAAGATCTCTTCCGGATCGAACTCGGCCATCTCGGAGTCCGGCAGGATCAGAGTGGTGGAGAGCAGCGGCTCGCCGAGGGCTTCCAGCAGTGCCTGGGCAATCTTGTTGTCCGGCACCCGGATGCCGATGCTCTTCTTCTTCTCGTTCATCAAACGGCGCGGCACCTCTTTGGTCGCCTTGAAGATGAAGGTGTAGGCACCTGGGGTGTTGTTTTTAATCAGGCGAAACGCGCTGTTGTCGACCTTGGCGTAGGTGGAGATCTCGGAGAGATCGCGGCACACAAGGGTGAAGTCGTGGTTAGCGTCGAGACGACGGATGCGGCAGATGCGCTCCAGCGCGCCCTTGTCACCCATCTGGCAACCCAGCGCATAACCGGAGTCGGTCGGATAGACGATCACGCCGCCGTTCTGGATGATCTGTACCGCCTGACCGATCAGACGGGCCTGGGGGTTTTCCGGATGTACGTAAAAATGCTGACTCATAGCTTGTTCTCGCAATGGGGGCAGCAATACCTGCCCGCTCGTATGGTCACGGGTCAAAGACCCATGACACTACCTTAACCTGTTTGTGGCTGCTTCGCTGGCGCCGTTACCGACTCGCCAGCAGCTCGGCGTGTTGCTCGGTGGTGAGCCCAAAGTGACTTGGATAGGCCAGCCATACGGGCATCCCCTCTTTGGGCAGCCAGAGGTGGCGGCCCAGCTCGGTCCAGTTGGAGGGAAAGTGAAAATCCGATCCCACCGAGATATAGAGGTCGTGATCCTTGGCCCACTGGCCCAGATTGGCCCGCTCCTGCGGGCTCTGCTGGGGCAATGAGACCTCCATGGCATCGCCACCGGCCGCCTTGAAGGCCACCAGCAGCCGCTTGATCCACTTGGCGGTGAGATCGTAACGGCTGGGGTGGGCCAGCACCGCCAGCCCACCCGCGGCGTGAATGGCAGCGATGGCTTCGCTCATCTCGGGCCACTCGGCCGGGGCATAGCCTTTATTGCCACGGCTCAGGTACTTTTTGAATACCTTCTGCATATTGTCGGCCACCCCGCGTGCCACCAGCACCCGGGCAAAGTGGGCGCGGGTCACGGCGGCGTCACCGGCGAGCGCCTTGGCCTCTTCATAGGTGCCGGGGATGAGGCACTTCTCCAGACGACGCCCGATTTCCAGCGCGCGCGCCTCGCGACGGGCCAGCTGACCGGCCAGAAAGTCGGTCAGCTGCTGATTTTTTTCATCCACCCCCAGCGCCACGATATGAATTTCGTGATGCTCCCAGCCGGTGGAGATCTCGACCCCGCTCACCAGTCGCAGCGGCAGTTGCTCGGCTTCGATGGTGCGGCGTACTTCATCAAGCCCGGAAAGGGTATCGTGGTCAGTAACCGCTAACACCTCGACCTGTTTTTCGGCTGCGCGGCGCACCAGTTCGGCTGGGCTCAGCACCCCGTCGGAGGCAGTGGTATGGCAGTGAAGATCGAATCTCATCAGGTTATTCCGCTCTCGTGGTCAGGTCACCATTCATGGCAAATCGGTGAAAGAAGGCTAAAAAGCGACTTGACTTGGCCGCGGCTTTATCGTTTTCTGTAGGCACTTCATTGCAAACATCTTTTTACAGGACTTTATCATGCAAACGACTTCCATCCTGACCATCTGGTGGTGGCACACTCCCTGACATGCGGGCGTGTGGTCGTTGCTGTACCTGTAATCTGACAGCAAATTAAGAACCCAAAGAAAAAGCCCGCTGACCCCAGCGGGCTTTTTTATTATCCGGCAAATGGACCTGTGATGAAACCGAGAATTCAGACAAGCAAGCTGACCTGGCGATGGCGCCCCTGAACCAGCCACCCCGGACCAATTAAATTTCTAAGGAATTCAACGTCATGAACATCGGTAACACGCATCACACGCAAGGGAACGCACTATGACAGCCACACATCGCCTTCCTCTGGGTGAATTCGATACCCTCAAGCTCAACGCCCCCTATGTGGCCGATCCGCTGGCGCTCTATACCCGCCTCTGTCAGGGCCGTCCCAACAACCTGCTGCTGGAATCGGTGGAGATCGACTCCAAGGCGGGCAAGCAGAGCCTGCTGCTGGTCGATGCCTGCCTGCGCATCGAGTGCCGTGGCCGCACCGTGCAGGTTCGCAGCCTGAACGACAACGGCGCCCAGTTGCAAAGCCTGCTAGCTGACCGTCTGCCTGCGGTGGTGGCTCGTTCGCTGGTAGATGGCGAATTGCAGCTCGACTTCCCGGCCTCCGATCGGGAGCAGGATGAAGATTCCCGCCTCAAGGGGAGCAGCGTGCTGGACGTGCTGCGCACCCTGCAGCGGGAGCTTGATTGCCAGTTGGGTAAAGAAGCCCTGTTTATGGCGGGCAGCTTTGCCTACGACCTCATCGCCTCTTTTGAAGATCTGCCCGAAGTGCCACAGGGGAGCAACGACTGCCCCGACTACTGCTTCTACGTGGCCGAGACCCTGATCACCATCGACCATATCGAACGCACCACTCAACTGCTGGCCTGCATCTTTGGCGGCGACAGCGACGAAAGCCAGGTGGAAGACAGATACATCCGCCTGACCGAACGGCTCACCGACTTCAAACAGATTTGCCAGCAACCTCTAAGCGCCGAGCTGACCACCCAGCCCCTGACCGGTGGCATGAGCGTGGACAAGAGCGACAAACAGTTCTGCGCCGAGGTAGAGAAGCTCAAGGGCTTTATCCGCCGTGGCGACATCTTCCAGGTGGTGCCGTCCCGCTGCTTCTCCCTGCCCTGCCCCAGCCCCTTGGCCGCCTATCGCCGCCTCAAGCAGACCAACCCCAGCCCCTACATGTTCTACGTGCAGGATGAGGGCTTCACCCTGTTTGGCGCCTCCCCCGAGAGCGCGGTGAAATTCTGCGCCGCCAGCCGCGATGTGGAGATGTACCCCATCGCCGGTACCCGCCGCCGCGGTTTCAACCCGGATGGCAGCATCAACCGGGATCTCGACGGCCGCATCGAGCTGGAGCTGCGTCAGGACGAGAAAGAGGTGGCCGAGCACCTGATGCTGGTGGATCTGGGCCGCAACGACATCGCCCGCATCTCGGAACCGGGTACCCGTTACGTCAAGGAACTGCTGAAAGTGGATCGCTACAGCCACGTGATGCACCTGGTCTCAAAGGTTGTCGGTACCTTGCGCTCTGATCTTGACGCCCTGCACGCCTATCAGGCCTGCATGAACATGGGTACCCTGACCGGCGCCCCCAAGATCCGCGCCAGCGAGCTTATTCGCATGGTGGAAGGCAAGCGCCGCGGCAGCTACGGCGGCGCGGTCGGCTACATCAACGGCGCTGGCGAGATGGATACCTGCATCGTCATTCGCTCTGCTTTCGTGAAAGATGGCGTGGCCCATGTGCAGGCCGGTGCCGGGGTGGTCTATGACTCCAAACCCCAAGCCGAAGCGGACGAAACCCGCGCCAAGGCGGCCGCCGTGCTGGCCGCCATCGCCGCCAGCCATGGCACCTCCCTGCAAGCCCTGAGCGCCCAGCAGGAGCAACATAAGGACGTGAGCCAATGAGTACCGGATCAACAGCCACTAACATCTTCCTACTCGACAACTTCGACTCGTTTACCTACAACCTCGTCGACCAGTTCCGCGCCCTCGGTTATCCGGTGCGGATCTACCGCAACAGCCTGCCGGCGAGCCGCATCATGAGCGAGATCGCTGCCTGCGAAGGGGATGCCGTGCTGGTGCTCTCGCCGGGCCCGGGCGCACCCCATGAAGCGGGTTGCCTCATCGACCTCATCAAGCTGGCCCGCGGTCAGGTGCCCATCCTCGGCATCTGCCTCGGTCATCAGGCCCTGTGCGAAGCCTACGGCGGCACCGTCGGCGCAGCAGGCGAAATCGTCCACGGCAAGCGTTCGCTGATTGAGCACAACGGCCACGGCGCCTTCGCCGGCCTGCCGAGCCCGCTGCCAGTGGCCCGCTACCACTCGCTGGTCGCCACCTATGTACCGGAAGAGCTGACGGTAATTGCCCACTATCAGGGCATGCCCATGGCTATTGAGCAGCAGGATGAGCGGGTACTGGGCTTCCAGTTCCACCCGGAATCCATCATGACCTCGGAAGGGGCCCGTCTGCTGACTCAGGCGCTCGCCCATATCACCCGTCCAGAAAGCAGTGTGCGGTAAGGAGACCAACATGCATCAACATCTCAACACCCTCTATCAGGGTCAGTCTCTGAGCCGTGAAAGTACCCGCGACGCCTTCGGTCAGGTGGTACGTGGCGAAGTGGACCCCATCGTGCTCGCAAGCCTGCTGACTGCCCTCAAGATCAAGGGGGAGACCCCGGAGGAGATCGCCGGCGCCGCCGAGGCGCTCTTGGCGGAAGCGCGCGACTTCCCGCGTCCGGATTACGAGTTCTGCGACATCGTCGGCACCGGGGGCGATGGCCTCAACACCATCAACGTCTCCACCACCTCGGCGCTGGTCGCCGCCGCCTGCGGCCTGAAAGTGGCCAAGCACGGCAACCGCTCGGTCTCGAGCAAGTCGGGTTCAAGCGATCTGCTCGACAAAATGGGCATCAAGCTCGACATGAGCCCTGCGCAGGCGCGTCGCTGTCTGGATGAGCTCGGCATCTGCTTCCTGTTCGCCCCCCAGTACCACGCCGGGGTGCGCCACGCCATGCCGGTGCGCCAAGCCCTCAAGACCCGCACCCTGTTCAACGTGCTGGGGCCGCTTATCAACCCGGCGCGCCCCACCTATCAGCTGATGGGAGTCTATGCCCCCGAGCTGGTGCGCCCCATCGCAGAAACCCTGCTGGCACTGGGGCTGAAAACCGGTATGGTGGTTCACGGTGCCGGGCTGGATGAAATTGCCATCCACGGTCCGACCCAGGTGGCCCAGATCCGTGACGGCGAAATCCGTGAATTTATGATCACCCCGGCTGACTTTGGCCTCGAGACCTATCCGGTCAGCGCCATTCAGGGCGGGGAACCGGAAGAGAACCGCGCCATCACCGCCTCCATCCTGGAAGGGCGTGGCACCCCGGCCCACAACGCCGCCATCGCCGCCAATGTGGCACCGCTGCTGCTGATGGCGGGCAAGGCGACCGATCTCAAGAGCGCAGCGGCCGAGGTGCTGGCGGTGCTGGCGAGCGGCAAGGCAGCGGATCTGGCTGCTCGGCTCGCCACTTTAAGCCATCAGGAAGCGGGTCATCAGGAGGCATGATGTCAGCCACCATGTCGCACAGCAGTCATTCAGAACGCCCACAGGGCAAGAGCCAGTTTCGCAAGGATAACGAGATGTCAGACCTTATTGCCCCCCATGCATTTCTGAACATGGCCTCCATCAGCCAGACCATTCTCGGCAAGATCGTGGCGGCCAAACAGGAGTGGGTTGCCGCCCGCAAACAGGCCCAGCCACTGGAGAGCTTCCAGAGTGCGCTGACCCCCAGCGATCGGGATTTCGTCGGGGCGCTCAAGGCGGGCTCCACCCGCTTTATTCTGGAGTGCAAGAAGGCCTCCCCCTCAAAGGGCTTGATCCGCGACGATTTCAGCCCGGAGGCCATCGCCGACATCTATGGCAAATACGCCACCGCCATCTCGGTACTGACCGACGAGAAGTTCTTTCAGGGGGATTTTACCTTTTTGCCACGGGTGCGTAGCCGCGTATCGCAGCCGGTGCTCTGCAAGGATTTCATGATTGACCCCTATCAGGTCTATCTGGCCCGCCACTATCAGGCGGACGCCATCCTGCTGATGCTCTCGGTGCTCACCGACGAGGGGTATCGCGCCCTGTTCGCGGTGGCCAAGGAGCTGGGCCTTGGCGTGCTCACCGAGGTGAGCAACGAGGAGGAGCTGACCCGCGCCATCGCGCTGGGCGCGCCGGTGATTGGCATCAACAACCGGGATCTGCGGGATTTGAGCGTCGATCTCAACCGTACCAAACAGCTGGCTAAAGATATCCCGAGCGATCGGGTGGTGATCAGCGAGTCCGGCATCAACCACCGCGCTCAGGTGGCGGATCTGCGCCACCACGCCAAGGGCTTTCTGGTGGGCTCATCCCTCATGGCCGAACCAGATCTGGAAGCCGCAGTGCGCAAGCTGGTACTGGGCCAGAACAAGGTGTGTGGCCTCACCCGCGCCGAGGATGCCGCCGCAGCCCATCAGGCGGGCGCGGTATTCGGCGGTCTTATCTTTGTAGCCAAAAGCCCGCGCTATGTGGACATTCCCGCCGCCCGCGCCGTGATGGCGGGCGCGCCGCTCGCCTATGTCGGGGTATTTCGCAACGCCCAGCCAGCCACCATCGCCAAAACGGTAGATGCGCTGGGGCTCGCCGCAGTCCAGCTGCACGGGGATGAGGATGCTGCCTATATCGAGGAACTGCGTCCGCTGCTGCCCGCTGGCTGCCAGATCTGGAAAGCGGTCGGCGTCTCTCTCGGCAAGGAAAGTGGCGAGCCGCTGCCCGCCCTCGACTACCCGGCCGATCGCCTGCTGCTGGATACGAAAGTCGGCAGCCAGAGCGGCGGCACCGGTCAGGCGTTCGACTGGGCCCTGCTGGCCACGCTCGACAAGAACAAGCTGATGCTGGCGGGCGGCCTCAATCCCGACAACGCCCTGCAGGCGGCGCAAGTAGGCTGCCTCGGCCTTGATTTCAACTCCGGGGTAGAGAGTGCCCCGGGCCAGAAGGATGCGCACAAAATTGCAGCCGCCTTCGGCGCACTGCGCAACCTGTAACGCAACCCTTTTTGATGTTTCGATTTAGCTAATACAAGGAAGAAGCCATGACCCTGCTCAACCCGTTTTTCGGTGAATTTGGCGGTATGTATGTACCCCAAATCCTTATCCCGGCCCTGCTCCAGCTGGAGAAGGCCTTTGTCGATGCCAAGGATGACCCGGCCTTTATCGCCGAGTTTCAGACCCTGCTGACCGAGTATGCCGGTCGCCCGACCCCGCTCACCCTGACTCGCAATCTGACCAAGGGCACCAAGACCCGCCTCTATCTGAAGCGTGAAGATCTGCTGCACGGCGGCGCCCACAAGACCAACCAGGTGCTGGGTCAGGCGCTGCTGGCCAAGCGGATGGGCAAGAGCGAGATCATCGCCGAGACCGGCGCCGGTCAGCATGGCGTGGCCACTGCGCTGGCCTGTGCCCTGCTCGGCCTCAAGTGCCGGGTCTATATGGGTGCCAAGGATTGCGAGCGCCAGAAACCGAACGTATTTCGCATGAAGCTGATGGGCGCCACAGTCATTCCGGTGCACTCCGGCTCCAGCACCCTGAAAGATGCCTGCAACGAGGCGCTGCGCGACTGGGCCGCCAACTACGAGTCGGCCCACTACCTGCTCGGTACCGCCGCCGGCCCGCACCCCTTCCCCACTATCGTGCGGGAGTTCCAGAAGATGATCGGCGAAGAGGCCAAGGCCCAGTGCTTCGAGAAGGAAGAGCGGCTGCCCGATGCGGTGATCGCCTGCGTCGGCGGTGGGTCGAACGCCATCGGCATGTTTGCCGACTTTATCGATGAGCCGTCGGTGCGCCTGATCGGCGTAGAGCCGGGCGGCCACGGCATCGAGAGCGGCGAGCACGGTGCGCCGCTGGGTCACGGCAGCAAGGGAGTCTTCTTTGGCATGCACTCCTACCTGATGCAGGACAATCAGGGGCAAATTCAGGAATCCTACTCCGTCTCGGCGGGGCTCGATTTCCCCTCCGTCGGCCCGCAGCACGCCCATCTGGCCGCCATCGGCCGCGCCGAGTACCCCTCAGTGACCGACAAGGAGGCGCTGGACGCCTTCCAGGAGCTGGCCAAATCCGAAGGCATTATACCGGCGCTGGAGTCCTCCCACGCGCTGGCCCATGCCCTCAAGATGGCCCGCAGTGAACCGGAAAAAGAGCAGGTGCTCATCGTCAACCTCTCCGGCCGTGGCGACAAAGATATCTTCACCGTCGCTGACATCTTTGAAAAAGAAGGAACCTTGTCATGAACCGTTACGCACAACTCTTCTCCCGTCTGGATGAAGCCAATCAGGGCGCCTTTGTGCCGTTCGTGATGCTGGGTGACCCCACCCCCGAATTGTCGCTGGCCATCGTCGATGCGTTGGTCGCAGGGGGCGCCGATGCCCTCGAGCTCGGCATACCCTTCTCCGATCCGGTGGCGGATGGCCCCACCATTCAGGGCGCCGCTCTGCGCGCCTTTGCCAGCCACACCACCCCGGATGACTGCTTCGAGCTGCTTGGCCGCATCCGCGCCAAGTACCCGCAGCTGCCCATTGGCCTGCTGGTCTACGCCAACCTGGTCTATGTGCGCAAAATTGACGGCTTCTACGAGAAGTGCCAGCAGGCGGGCGTGGATTCGGTGCTGGTCGCCGACGTGCCGGTGCAGATGTGCGCCCCCTACAAGGCGGCCGCCGACAAGTTCGGCATCGACAGCATCTTTATCGCCCCGCCCAATGGCGACGCCGAGACCCTGAAACAGGTGGCGGAGCTTGGCAATGGTTACACCTATCTGGTGAGCCGCGCCGGCGTCACCGGTGCCGAGACCAAGGCCGGCATGCCGGTAGAAGGTCTCATCAATACCCTGCGCGAGTTCAACGCCCCCCCCGCCCTGCTCGGCTTTGGCATCAGCGAACCGGCTCAGGTGCGTGAAGCGATCGCCGCTGGCGCCGCCGGTGCCATCTCCGGCTCCGCCGTGGTGAAGATCATCGAGACCCACCACCAGAACCCGGAACATATGCTGACTCGTCTGAAGGAGTTTGTGGAAGGGATGAAGGCCGCGACCCTGCGCTAAGCGTTCAGTCAAACGCCCACCCCCATGACAAGCAAGGGAGCCCAAGCGGGCTCCCTTTTGTTATCCACCATCCCTGGTTGGTACCACCCTTATAGGTCTGATTAGCGAAGCGTAATCTGACGTTCGCGAAATTGATGCTGATGCTATGGCGCGGCTTCGCCACGCAGGACACGAGGGCGCCGCCCTCGACGGGGTTTCGCCTGCCCTTCGGGCGTGCGCGAGTGACTTTGGAAAGACCCGCTCTCTTTAGCAAATCACACCAAAGGTCTTCTCCCCCGCTTATTCGCCCGACTGACGTCGGGTACCATCGGCTCAGCGAATAAGAGGGGGGTCAAAACCGTGCCCGCCTGAGGCTACCGTGCAACAGTGAACAAGCCCCCTCTCCCCTTAGGAGAGGGTTGGGGTGAGGGGAAGCGACGGCAACCGAATTTGCTCAAATTGAACACTACTGATGACTAATTTATTGATCCAACACAGATTCCCGCCAAAACACGCTTCTCAACGCACTACCCTCCCCCTTAAGATACCCGAATGACAATCAACCTCTCGGAAGAACGCCATGACAGCGATTGTTGCAATCTCGCAGGTTAACAGCAGCGGACTGGGAGCTGGAACTCAGGGGCGGTAGCGTGGTTTATGTAGGCTGCTGCAGCGAGTAGCAAAGCCCAACAGGCAAGCATTATTGCGCCAACCAAATCGGGATAAACAAGGATGTGGCAGATCGGTACAACAGATTTACAGATATATTCGCGGTAAACGTTGGGCTTCACTTCGTTCATCACCAACCTACGACCAACATACGAGACGACACTCCGTCTCCAGAAAGAGCCTCATGACAGCGATTGTCGACATCTCGCAGGTGAGAAGTAACGAGCTGGGAGCTGGGAGCTGGGAGCTGTAACTCAGTTTCGGTAGCCTTGACGGCAGTTCCAAAGCCGATTCCTACTCTGTAAAGAGCAGATGGTAAAACCAAAAGAAGAAGGCAAACTAATATGTTCAGATGTCAGAGGCTGGCTGGTAGTCTCATGGCTTAATTTTTCCCATGGCAACTATCAGGGCTCGGCGGATTTATATTAGAAACTCTGTTATCGAATTTACACTGCTTTCCATCTAATTACTATTTAATATTGAACTTCGAGTATATATGACAGAATCAAAAACTATCGACAGGAAACTTGCTCAATCTGCTGCATTCCATTCTATTAGAGCTGAACATACAGCATTCAATATATTAAGTACGCGTAGATGGAACCCAATCCATAGTCCTTATTACAAAGATATAATTAGTGGTAAATTAAGGGAGATTGATCTTAGCGGAAGACAAATTTGGTGTAAAGAAATTGAAAAAAACAAGTTGATAGCTCGCATCCATATTTATGTTGAAATTAAATCAGCATCGGCTTTTCATATCCTTTGCGCTGGAGAGACAGCACAACATTCATTTGGCCAGAATGAATATTGGCCTGGTTACTGTGATGAAACAAAGTTAAAAGTCCAATCTGCTCTCGATAGTTTTGGAATATCGTTATCTAAATCTAGAGATTACCTACACGAACTTGACAAGTTGATATTCCCCAAAAGCACAATGCTAACAGCACCGATCAGAATTCAACCAATGCCTGCGGACCAATGCTATTCTGCATTTAGAGAAACAGATACAAACAAAGAAAAGGACCTTGATAACTCCGTATTATGGCGTGCGATATCAACCCTTAACTCTGCTATTAATAGCGCCAAAAGTGAATCTATCAATAAGCTGCTAAGTGATTTCACGTTAGAACTAGAGATGTGTAGAAGACAGAAGGCTGACCTCATCCCAGCATTAGACTCAATAGAATCACACTCAAGGGCAATTGATTTTTACATCCCATTAGTTTTAATTGAGAGTCGATTGTGGTCTGCACTAAATCATGAACCAGAGGAAATTCCATGGTTCCGATTTGTCCAGAACAATACTTTTGGTGCCTCTGGAAATTGGACTGATGTAATAAATTCAAAGTACTTAGATACTTACCTTTCTGCCCTTTCTAAATACCTTGAAGAAACACTCTCCGAAAGGGATATGACAAAGTTATAAGAACATTCGACTAGATTTAAGACACCCATTTTTCTGAGCAAATCGTCACATAGCCAGCTCACAGGAAAGTGGGTGTCATTTGCCAAGTGTTAGCAAAAAATAAATTTTTATTTATCCAGAATACATTGGATAAGTAAACAGCCTTTTGTTGTTATAAATACCAATCAACACTGAAGTCATTGAGATGGAAATCATGCCCCCCCTTCTGGGAAAAATCCCATAGCAAAAACACAACAAAAAACTCCATAACTAAAACATAACCGGAACAAATCTGGAACACCCACCTTTGCCCAGCGTAACATACGCCAACATTCAAAATGATGGGTGTCCCAGCTCTGCTGCATCTCAGCCCCAAAAGTTAGCGTTGGAAGATTTGAGAAGTTGCATGACAGAAATCCGCCGAAAAACAAAACAACTGGCCACACTCTGCTTTTCCCTGTTTCTGATCAGACTCGGATTTCGCGCCTTTGGCTATGACCTGTTTTATCACAATCCAAATAACCCCTCTGGCATATCGGATTTTATTGAAGTGGCATTGGCTATCTGGCGAGTCTGGGTCTCTGCATACTGCATGCCCTGTGGATATTGCTCCGGCACCGGGATCAAGGTGCCTTGGGGGCCTCAGCCCTGCTCGCTCTCTGTGCCGCCCAGTGGCACAGTTATGACTATCTTCATCACCTGACCGCCAGTCTCAGCACCCCCTAGGCCCCCATCCCCACACCCGCCATCCCATCAACACCAGCATCAATACAACCCCCGGCAGCCAAACCCAGTAGAGCTCGGAGAGGATAACCGCCTCACCTAGGGCGGTGAGATAGGCCTCCAGCTTGAAGGGGGCGACCCGGATCACCTGCCAGGGGGCGAAGAAGCGTTCGTCACGCCACGGCCAGAGCCAGCCAACCCCCTTGCCGCCGGTGGTGAGGGAATCGAGCAGACTGTGGGAGAGCAAAGAGACCAGCAGAAACGACCAGACGGCGGCGGCGCTGGCCTTAAACTGGCGGTGAAACAGCATGGCCAGTGTGGGTAGAGCAAAGGCGAACAGCAGGGAGTGGGTAAAGCCGCGGTGGCCAAAGACATGGCCGTAGGCGACCCCCAGTTTGAAGGCGAGCACGTCGGCATCGGGCAGCATAGCGATAGCAACCCCGGCCAACAGCAGGCGCGGCGGGATAATCCGGCTACCAAGCCCCAGTCCAAGACAGAGAGGAACGGCGGCGTGGGTGACGATGGTGGGCATAGAGTGAAGCTCCAACTGAAAACGTGAGCCTACCCTACCCCCGCTCGGTGAAGTGAAGGTGAAGTGCTCTGGAACATGGATCTTTAAAAGGAAATCAGAAAACCGGTCTGTGCAGGCAAGCCACTGCATGGCCACTCCCCAAAGGATGGCAGCTCCGGTATTGCATCCCTGTTCGATGATGAGCACAGCCAGACGGGGCCCCCTCTCCGATCATCTCCACGACATCCAATCAGCGGCTACCCATAAAAAAACCACCGACCTGCAAAAGGTCGGTGGTTTTTTATCGGTGGTAGATAACGGGTAGCCGATACGAAGGGTTCGCTACCTCAACTTTCGCCCAGGAGCGAGCACTACTCTTCCTGCTCCTCCGGTTGTCTCTCCCCACCCCGCAACTGTTGCAGCTCATCGACTCGGGCTTGCCACTTCTCTTGGGCTTTTTTGCGCTCCTGAAGCTGGAACTCTTCGCGCATGGTGTCGATGTTAAGGTCAAGTGTTTCCATCAGAGTGTCTCCTTTGTATGACCGCTTAAAGACTGGCTGACGGCGCATTGGCCAACCTGCTCCCCTATTCAGACACCACTCATCCCCCAAACGCCCAACTAAATAATCGATTGAATATGCAACATTCAATCTAAAAAACTATTCATTCTGCACGGTGACACACTGTAGCAGCAGCTGCCGCCCCGTTACGCGAAACACAACGAGGCCCACGTCCACCGAAACACACGGTGATAAAATGACCCGGTTTGGCGTAGTCCCATACTGGAGCCGCGCTCCTCGCCGAACCGGATTATCTGGCACAGCGCCGAAATGGCGTTAAGCAGTGCTACCAACATTTTCAATGGGCAGGCAGCGCAGTTGCCCAACCGGCGAAACCAATAAAAAGACCCCCTCTTGCCAAGCGGCAAGAGGGGGTCTTCGTTTCTGCCGCAGACTAACCGGCTATTGCATCACACTATCAGGCCAGCGAGACAAAGATCCCGGCCAGGGTGGCGCTCATCAGGTTGGCCAAGGTCGCCGCCAGCACCGCCTTGAAGCCCATATTGGCCACATCGTGACGGCGCTCCGGCGCCATAGTACCGATGGAGCCCAGCTGCACCGCAATGGATCCCAGATTGGCAAAACCACAGAGGGCGAAAGTGATGATGATCTGGGTGTGGGCGCTCAGATCCGCCTTGATATTGGCAAAGTCCAGATAGGCAACGAACTCGTTCATGATCACCTTCTGACCAATCAGGGAGCCTGCCGCCATCATCTCGCTAGCGGGCACGCCAATCAGCCAGGCCACCGGGGCAAACAGATAACCCAGCAGCTGCTGCAGGGAGAGGTCGGCCCAGCCGAACCACTCGCCGACCGTGGTGAGACCGGCGTTGATCATGGTGATGACGCTAACAAAGGCCAGCAGTATGGTGCCGATGGCCACGGCGATCTTCATGCCGTTCATGGCGCCGCCCGCCAGTGCGTCGATGGCGTTGCTGTAGTCGCTCTTGTCGAGGGTGATCTCGGTCTGATCGCTCACCTGCTGCTGCTCCGGCACCAGCAGTTTGGCCATCAAGAGGCCACCCGGCGCAGCCATAAAGGAGGCAGCAATCAGATATTTCAGATCCACCCCCAGACCGGCGTACCCCCCCAGCACCGAGCCCGCCACCGAGGCCATGCCGCAGGTCATCACCGCAAAGAGTTCGGAGCGGGTCATACCGGCGAGGAAGGGGCGAATAAGCAGCGGCGACTCCCCTTGCGACAGGAAGATATTGCCGGTGGCCACCAGGGATTCGGCGCGGCTGGTGCCGAGCAGGCGATGAATCGCGCCGCCCAGCACCCGGATCACCCACTGCATGATGCCGAAGTGGTAGAGCACGGCAATCAGCGCGCTGATAAAGATCACCAGCGGCAGTACCCGCACGGCGAAGATAAAGCCGTTGCTGGCCAGATCGCCAAACACGAAACGAATGCCGCTGTCGGCAAAGCCGAGCAGGGCGGAGACGCCATTACTCATGGCACCGAGCATGATTTGTCCGGGGGGAAAATAGAGCACCAGCGCAGCAAAACCGGTTTGCAGGGCGAGCGCACCCAGCACGGTTCGCCAGCGGATAGCGCGGCGGTTTTCACTCGCCAGCCAGGCGATAAACATCAGGGCCAGCATACCGACCAGACTCAATAACAGTGTCATCTTGCACCTATGAAGAGAGGAGTTTCATATGGCAAGTCTGCAGACAGGCGTCGCGGGAGATCCGGCGGGAGAAGTGCCGACCCACGCGACACGCAGACCACAAACCTACAGGTTAGTGGCGGGTCCCATCCTGGGGTCATTCACGTTCCGGGTGACAGCATGTATCGGGTGACGCCAGCGCCGTCGCAGGGGGAGATGCGGCCGGGTGGCAGGTCGGGCGGCGATGGTACAGTGATCATCGTCACAGAAAAAGCGGTAAAACGATTGGCCGGAGTAACTTTTTCAACTTGTTCACACAACGAAACAGGGCCAGCGTGACGCTGGCCCTGTTTCAATCCGTACTTGAGCGTTCAGATGATTACTTGAGGCGCTTGCCGCTCGCGTCCACCACCTGCTCGCCATCCTCCTTGGCGAAGGCCCCTTTTTGCTGATCGGGCAGAATATCGAGCACCACTTCCGACGGACGGCACAGTTTAGTGCCAAGCGGCGTAACGACGATGGGGCGGTTGATGAGGATGGGGTGAGCCAGCATGGCATCGATCAGTTCATCATCGCTGAAACGATCTTCCGCCAGACCGAGCGCCTCGTAGGGTGGAACGTTCTTGCGCAGCAGATCGCACACCGGCATGTCCATGGCGGCGATCAGCGCCACCAGCTGGTCACGGGAGGGGGGCGTCTCCAGATAGTGGATGACAGTGGGCTCGACGCCGCTGTTGCGGATCAGCTCCAGGGTGTTACGGGAGGTACCACATTCCGGGTTGTGATAGATGGTGATTGCACTCATTTGCGTGTCTCTCATTAATCAAGTGAATAGAAAATGGATAGCATCTAGTTCGCGGCCAGCTGTTAGCGGCCATCAGTTAACGGCTCAGCCCCGCTTCGTACCAGGGTTTGCTGGCGTTAACCACCCGCACCACCAGCAGCATGACCGGCACCTCGATCAGCACCCCGACCACGGTGGCGAGCGCCGCGCCGGAGTGAAAGCCGAACAGGCTGATGGCGGCGGCCACCGCCAGCTCGAAGAAGTTGGAGGCGCCGATCAGGGCGGAAGGACAGGCGACCGAGTGCTTCTCCCCCACCTTGCGGTTGAGCCAGTAAGCCAGCCCGGAGTTGAACAGCACCTGGATCAGAATGGGCACCGCCAACAGGGCGATAACCAGCGGCTGCTCAATGATGGCGTTGCCCTGAAAGGCGAACAGCAGCACCAGAGTGAGCAGCAGGGCCGCCACCGACCAGGGCTGGATGCGGGTCATGACGCCGTCAAAATGGGCCTCTCCCTTGTTCAGCAAAGCCTTGCGCAGCAGCTGGGCGATGATGACCGGAATGACGATATAGAGCACCACAGAGGTGAGCAGGGTATCCCATGGCACAACTATGCTGGAGACCCCGAGCAGCAGCGCCACCAGAGGGGCGAAGGCAAACACCATGATGAGGTCGTTCACCGCCACCTGCGACAGGGTGAAGTAGGGATCGCCGTTGGTGAGGCGACTCCAGACAAACACCATGGCGGTACAGGGGGCCGCCGCCAGCAGGATCAGCCCCGCTACGTAACTGTCGAGTTGATCAGCCGGCAGCCAGTCGGCAAACAGCACGCGGATAAAGAGCCAGCCGAGGAAGGCCATGGAGAAGGGCTTGACCAGCCAGTTGATAAAGAGGGTGACCCCAATGCCCTTCATGTGCCCCTTCACCTGATGCAGGGCGCCAAAATCGATCTTGAGCAGCATGGGGATGATCATCACCCAGATCAGCAGCCCCACCGGCAGGTTGACCTTGGCCACCTCCATGGCGCCGATCGCCTTGAAGAGATCCGGCAACCCCTGTCCGAGGCCAATCCCCACCAGAATGCAGAGGGCGACCCAGGCGGTCAGATAACGTTCAAAAAAGCCGATGGCAGGCACGGCCTTGGCATCACATGTTGCAGACATCACAGCTCCCGATGCGGCGCAATCCCGCATCTTCTATTGGTTCAAAACAAAGGGTTAGAACAAGTAACGGCATATTCAAACCGCCCCGGCAGCGGGCCGGGGCGGCGACTCAATGGTGCTGGCAGAGGCGGCGCAGGGCATCTGGCCCCACCGGCTCCTCGGCGAGCAGCGGCACCACGGCGTAGCGGCTGGCATGTTGCTGCTCGACCGCCTCGATATAGGGCAACTGGCGCTCGGCCCGCAGTTGCAGCAGCGGCGAGCTGACCGCGGCTTGCTGCAAGCTGTGGTTGATGAGCCAGCCCCAGGGCTCGATGCCGGCTCGGCGCAGGTCGGATTGCAGATTGGCCGCCTCCTGCACTGGCGTCGGCTCGGGCAGCGTCACAATCAGCACCTTGGTCTGCTTGGGATCCTGCAACTGCATCATGGGGGTGGTGAAGTGCAGCCCCTTGTTTCCCATCTGGCGAGCGATCTCCCTGTGGTAGGCGCCAGTGGCGTCGAGCAGCAGCAGGGTGTGGCCGGTAGGGGCAGTATCCATCACCACGAAGCGCTTGCCCGCCTCGCGAATGATGCGCGAGAAGGCCTGAAACACGGCGATCTCCTCGGTACAGGGGGAGCGCAAGTCCTCCTCCAGCAGTGCCCGCCCCTGCTCGTCCAGCGCAGCCCCCTTGGTGGCCAGCACCTGAGCGCGGTAACGCGCGGTCTCGGTGTGGGGATCGATGCGGCTCACCTCCAGATGGGGCAGGCTAGCTGCCAACGTCTCGCTCAGGTGCGCGGCGGGATCCGAGGTGGTGAGATGCACCGGCAAGCCGCGGCTCGCCAGCTCCACCGCCACGGCGGCCGCCAGCGTAGTCTTGCCCACCCCGCCCTTGCCCATCAGCATGATGAGGCCATGACTGTCGGCGGCCAGTTCGTCCACCAGCGAACTCAACTCGGGCTGGGCTTGCTTGACAGTGGAGTGTGCTGTCGGGGATTGGGCGGCAGTTCCCTCTGATTGCAGCAACAGACGCAAACTGTCGACCCCCACCAGATTGGTGGCCAGCAGCGGGATATGATCCTGCGCCAGCCCCTTTATCCCCTGCGGCATCTGGGCGAGAGCCTGTTGCTCGCGCTGCCAGAGCGCCATTGCCAGCGGATCTCCGGCAAGGGCGCCTTCGGGGAAGAGGCCATTGATCACCAATTGCTGGTTCAACAAGCCGATAGCGGCCAGCTCCTCGTGGGTGCGGGCCACTTCCCGCAGAGTGGATTGCTGGGCCCGCGCCACCAGCACCAGACGGGTGCGGGCAGCATCTGCCAGCGCGGCGACCGCGTCGGCATACTGGCTGCGCTGCTTCTCCAGCCCCGCCAACGGGCCAAGGCAGGAGGCATCCCCCTTGCCCTGCTCCAGAAATTCGCTCCAGGCGCCCGGCAGTTGCAGCAGCCGGATGGTGTGGCCGGTTGGGGCCGTATCAAAGACAATGTGGTCATATTCGGCCAGCAGCGTGTGGTCGGTCAGCAGCGCGGTGAATTCGTCAAAAGCGGCGATCTCGGTGGTACAGGCGCCAGAGAGCTGCTCCTCGATGCTGCGCACCACGCTCTCGGGCAACTTGCCGCGCACCGGCCCGACGATCCGCTCCCGATAGGCTTTGGCCGCCGCGGGGGGATCTATCTCCAGCGCCGACAAACCGGGCACAACGGCGATGGCAGTGACGCGATTGCCGATCTCGGTGGCAAACACCTGCCCCACGTTGGAGGCAGGATCTGTGCTCACCAGCAGCACCCGCTTGCCAATATCACAGAGAGCCACTGCACTGGCGCAAGCCAGCGAGGTCTTGCCCACCCCGCCCTTGCCGGTGAAAAAGAGAAACGGCGGTGGATTGGTCAGAAAATGGTACATAGCCTCTCCTGAATGGTACGTCGCGACTCAGCAGCAACCGCTGCCAGAGCAGCAGCCGCCCTTGACGATCCCCTTGATGGCCGCTTGCGGCGCAGGCAGCCCGGCATAACGGGCCAGCTCGCTGCGGCTCGGATAACGGCCGGTCAACACCACCTGCCCCTCCACCAGCACCAGCGGCAACCCCTCCTCCCCGGCGTGGGTCAGAAAAGCGCTGACGGCAGGTGTCTCGGCAAATTGCATCGGCTGCTGGGCCAGATTGAAACGCTCGATGGCTACTCCCTGCTCCTTGGCCCAGGCAAGGTCGGCTGCGAAGGTGACCAGTGCCTGATCAACCTCGGTACCGCAGACACCGCTGGAGCAGCAGAGGGCGGGATCAAAAATCTGAATGGAGGACATGGCATTACTCCTTGTTGCAGCAGGGCTGCGCAGGCAGAACATGGGGGGAGCAGGCTGACTCGGCACGCATCACGCCGCACGCCTCGGGATGACCGGCACAGCACTCCTCGGTGAGGTAGGCGATCACATCCAGCATCAGGGGAATATTGGCGCGGTAGCGCAGAAAGCGCCCCTCCTGCTCCACCGACAGCAGACCGGTGTTGAGCATCGCCTTGAGGTGAAACGAGAGGGTATTGGGGGCAATATCGAGCTCGCTGGCCAGTTCACCGGCGACCCGCCCCTCCAGCCCGGCCTTCACCAGCAGCCGCCATACATCGAGCCGGATGCCGGATGCCAGCGATTCAAAGACCTTGGTGGCCATCTCTTTGTTCATCTTCAATCCCCTTGGTGCGACCTTTCATTTCAACTATACAAGAATTATTGAAATGATCAAGGTACGTACCGAAGCGAAGATACGAGGTTCTGACATCAAACCGAGCAAAAAGGGGAATCGACGAGTGAACAACCGTTGCGGACGAGCACACAGGGCTCGTCGCAGATAAACAGACGCCCTCCAGAGGGAGGGCGTATCAGAGCGTTTGACCCGCCAGCACAGTCAGCGCTGTCGGGGCAATCAGACGAACGCGTGCCTTATTTGGCAGCAGGCACTGCGTTAAAGGTGAGCAGGGCCGCCTTGTTGGCATCGCTCAGAGTCAGCTGGTTGCCGTTGATGGAGTAGGTTGCCACCTTCTCCAGCTTTTGCAGGAACTCGGTCTCTTTGTTCATGGCGTCGCCGATGCACATCATGCGAGTGGAGCCCATGGCGCCCAGCGTCAAGACACCGTCACCCTGCTTGGTGATACCGCCAAAATAGCGGTTGCAGCCGCCCTTGCCCGCCACCTTGCCGTCGACCACTTGCAGGGTGAAGGTATCGCCGGTGGCGCCTTGCAGCTGCCAGCCGGATGCTTGCAGTTGAGCCATGCTGGAACCTGTTGCCATTGCGCAGCCTCCCAGTGCCAGCGCGGCCAGCAGAGTCAGTTTCTTGTTCATGGATTCACCTCTTAATGATTAGAGCCATCAATACGGCAGCCTGTTTATCATGGCTGGCGCCCATGCCAAAGGATTTTATTGTGATCTCCCTTCACTTTACTACCAGCTGGCATGTGCCATGCTTAGGCTCAGTTCCGGACCCAGGGAGGGGAAACGAATGGTCAAATCACTCATCATCACACTGCTTGCAACCTGCGCCAGCTTGGCTGTTCAGGCCGCCGACTGGGCAGTGGTTCAGCCGCAATCCAACCCGTCTCTCTATGTCAAAAGTTACTCGGGTGTGCTGCTCAATGGCCATAGCCATCACAGCGACAGTTTTGATCTCTGGCTGGTCAATAGCGGCTATCAATATCCGGTGGTGGATGATGTGACCCTCTTTATGGAAGCGGGCCCGGCGGTGGCGGATCAGAATCGCACATCCGGTTTCAATATGAGTTCGGGGGTACGCTACCAGCTCTCTCCGGCATTCAATATCGGCAGCCAGATCAAGCATCTCGATCTCAACAAGACCAGCACCCTGCTGGAGCTCAACTCCAGCCTGCTGCTGACCCCCAGACTCTCCCTCACCGCCAACTACGGCGTCAGCGCCATCACTGCCGATCAGGCGCTTAGCCTGGGAGTCGGCTTCAACTTCTGAATCAGATCAGCGGCGTGGCGCTCACCACCACGCCGTTGCGATCCGCATAGATGTAATCCCCTTCGTGGATGGTCACACCGGCAAAGCTGACCACGGCCCCCAGCTCTCCCAATCCCCGCTTCTCGGTCTTGACCGGACAGGCCGCCAGCGCCTTGACCCCGAGCGCCAGTGTCGCCAGAGTGCCCACATCCCGCGCCGCGCCGTGGATCAGGATTCCCTCCCACCCCTGCTCCACCGCCTTGACCGCCAGTTGATCGCCAAGCAGCGCACGGCGCAGCGAGCCGCCACCGTCAATCACCAGCACCTTGCCGTGACCGGGGCGGCTCACCAGATCCCGCACCAGACTGTTGTCTTCATAACAGGAAAGCGTTACGGCGCGACCATAAAAGAGGGCCTTGCCGCCAAAATCCTGAAACACCGGGTCGGCCACTTGCAGCAAGTCGCCATGTTGATCGCAGAGGTCGGGCAGGAGATCCAGCATGATTTGATTCCTTTCAGATACATGAAGGTGTTCATTCTTTCATCATGCAAGGTTTCTGGCAATCCAGAAGGATTCAATATTGCCCAAGCAAACGGCTGATTTATCCGTCAATACTGGTGTCAGCCAGAGCTGGCCATCCTCCACCCAGTAGATGGCGTTCTGGCCAAAACGGGCAGCCAGCTGACGGGCTTGTGGCAGAGATAGCGCCACCGCCAGCGATGACTCCTGCCAGCGTTCGTCCGGGTCAGATCCCCAAAACGGCCCCACCACGGGCACCTGCAAATCAACGGTCAGGTGGCGCCACATCGCACGTTCCCGCCGCGAATTGCGCCGCGCCGAGACCTGCTGACTGGTCGGGTTCCAAGCCGTAATAATGGCAAACTCGGGCCAAATTGGTGGCTCAAATGGCGCGAGAAAGCAGATTTTCTTGTAGTTTTCCCACAAATTCATGTCAATCACATGTTACATTCCATTACATTTTTCAGTGAATAAAAAGGGGGGCAGGCCAAGTATGATGCAGCTGTATCTGGGTTTGACCTATATCAAAACAGAGTTAAAAAGTTGCTATCTGACGGCAAAGAGTGTTGTTATGCTCCTGTTAACTGATAAAATGCGGCCACTTTCGTAATGGATGACCTTTCCAGGCGCTGCTCGACCAGACTTGTCGGGAACCTATAAGTGGCACAGGGATATTTGCCGGTACTGATGCCTAATTCGCGATACTCCGACCTGACTCTCATACCCAGGATGACGTAATTAATTTTCAGGATCAGTCAGGAAATCGGTTTGAAACGCCAAAGAGTGTTAAATTTAAGATAATTAACTGATAAGAATCTGGGAATACTCATGCAAACACCACACATTCTGATCGTCGAAGACGAGCTGGTCACACGCAATACCCTGAAAAGCATTTTTGAAGCCGAAGGCTACATCGTGCTCGAAGCCAATAACGGCGACGAAATGCACCAGGCCCTCACTTCCCACACCATCAATCTGGTGATCATGGACATCAACCTGCCGGGCAAGAACGGCCTGCTGCTGGCCCGTGAGCTGCGTGAGAACGACAACATCGCCCTGATGTTCCTGACCGGTCGTGACAACGAAGTGGACAAGATCCTGGGTCTGGAGATCGGCGCCGATGATTACATCACCAAGCCGTTCAACCCGCGCGAGCTGACTATCCGTGCACGCAACCTGCTGAGCCGCACCATGAACGTGGCTGCCGGTGGCGAGGAGAAGAAGCTGGTTGAGCGCTACCTGTTCAACGGCTGGGCGCTGGATATCAACAGCCGCGCGCTGGTCAGCCCCACTGGCGACATGTTCAAGCTGCCGCGCTCCGAGTTCCGCGCCATGCTGCACTTCTGCGAAAACCCGGGCCAGATCCAGACCCGTGCAGAGCTGCTGAAGAAGATGACCGGCCGCGAGCTCAAGCCCCACGACCGTACCGTCGATGTGACCATCCGTCGCATTCGCAAGCACTTCGAAAGCGTCAACGATACTCCGGAGATCATCGCCACCATCCACGGCGAAGGCTATCGTTTCTGTGGTGAGCTGGAGCAGGAATAAGCTCCCGCAACGCTGTTGATCTGAAAAGGCGCCTCGGGCGCCTTTTCTGTCTCTGCGATTTGCCTTAAAAGCTGAGAAACGATGAGCCTGACATCACACGGCGTACAAGATAGATGAGAAACAAAAAGCCCACTCCTGCGAGTGGGCTTTTTGTTTTGAAGCTGGAGCGGGCAGCGGGAATCGAACCCGCATCATCAGCTTGGAAGGCTGAGGTAATAGCCATTATACGATGCCCGCCTGGCATCTGAAATTTGGAGCGGGTGATGGGAATCGAACCCACGTATGCAGCTTGGGAAGCTACCGTTCTACCATTGAACTACACCCGCGTCAGGGCTCCTACTATATGCATTTTGCCGCCGAGCGCAATGGCGCCTCTGCCACTTTTTTCAATAAATCAATCTGTTCGGACAAGGATTGAACAGACGGTTGCTTTTTCAATCAAACATTTTCAACACAGATAATTTACAAGGTTGCCAAGGCCAAACGGCAAGGATAGTCTTGCGCCACTCGACGCGAGGATGGTGGTAATGGATAAAAAAACGCAAAAACGTCTCTATGGCTGGTTGCGCAAGCAATCGAGTCACGGTCGCCGCTGGATCACGATATCCATCGCTTTTGGCCTTGGCCAGGGCATTCTGATGGTGGCGCAAGCCTGGCTGCTGGCGACCCTGTTGCACAGCTTTATCATCGAAGGCTCAACGCCTGAGCAATCCATCACGCTCTTTATTACCCTGCTGCTGGTGACGCTTGGCAAAGCGGCGCTGGCCTATGGCCGGGAAGTGGCCAGTTTCAAGGCGGGCAGCGCGGTGCGCCAGACCATCCGCCAGCTGGTGCTCACTCGCTTGAGTCGTCTCGGCCCTGCCTATATCCAGCGCCGTCCGGCCGGTAGCTGGGCCAGCCTGCTGCTGGAACAGATTGAAAATATGCAGGATTTCTTCTCCCGCTATCTGCCGCAGATGGCCATCGCCGTCTTTATTCCGGTGGTCATTCTGGTGGCCGTGTTCCCGGTCAACTGGGCGGCGGGCCTGATCCTGCTGGGCACTGCGCCCCTCATCCCCATCTTTATGATCCTGGTAGGTGTGGGCGCCGCCGATGCCAACCGCCGCAACTTTCAGGCGCTGGCCCGTCTCTCCGGCCACTTCCTCGATCGGCTGAAGGGGCTGCGCACCCTGCAACTCTTTATGCGTACCCAGGCAGAAGGTGACGCCATTCGCGACGCCTCGGAAGATTTTCGCGAGCGCACCATGGAAGTGCTGCGCCTGGCGTTTTTGAGCACCGCCGTGCTGGAGTTCTTCGCCGCCATTTCAGTGGCACTAGTCGCCGTCTACTTCGGCTTCTCTTATATCGACCATCTGAACTTTGGTAGCTATGGGGTCAAGGTCACCCTCTTTACCGGCCTGTTCGTGCTGTTTCTCGCCCCCGAGTTCTACGCCCCGCTGCGGGAACTGGGTGCCCACTACCACGCCAAGGCGCAGGCTATCGGCGCTGCCGAGCAGTTGCTGGAATTCCTAGAAGCCGAGGTGAGCGAGCCGGCCGCAGGCACAGCGCCGTTCCATGCCGACAGCCCGGTCAAGGTAGAAGCTAAAGCCCTTGAAGTGCTGAGCGCCGAAGGCAAGGTGCTGGTCGGCCCCATCGACTTCACCCTGGAAGCCGGTTCGCGCACCGCCCTCATCGGCGTCAGCGGCGCAGGCAAGAGCTCGCTGGTCAACGCCCTGCTCGGCTTTGCCCCCTATCGTGGCGAGCTCAAGGTAAATGGTCAGGAGCTTGCCACCCTCGACATGAGCCAGTGGCGCCTGCAACTGGGCTGGCTCTCGCAAAACCCGCAGCTGTTCCACGCCTCCTTGCGCGACAACCTGCTGCTGGCCAAGCCAACGGCCAGCGATGCCGAGCTGGAAGATGCCCTGAAACGGGCACAAGCGTGGGAATTTGCCATGGAGAAGGGGCTCGACTATCCGGTCGGCGATCAGGCGGGCGGCCTCTCGGTCGGTCAGGCCCAGCGCCTCGCACTGGCGCGCACCCTGCTCAAATCGACCCAGCTGATGGTGCTCGACGAACCGACCGCCAGTCTGGATCGCCACTCCGAACGCGCCATCATGACCACCCTCGAGCAGGCGATGGCTGGCCAGACCCTGCTGATGATCACCCACCGTCTCGACCAGCTTACCAAGATGGACAAGATAATGGTGCTGGCCCGCGGCCAGCTGGTGGAGCAAGGCAGCTTCCAACAATTGAGTCAGGCGGATGGGCCTTTTGCCCGCCTGCTCTCCCAACGTTCCGGAGGTTCTCTCGATGAGTGATCTGTTGCCGTTTCTGCGCCTCTATCGCCAACACTGGCTCAGCCTCACCATTGGTTTGCTGCTGGCGCTGGTGACCCTGGCCGCTGGCATGGGGCTGCTCTCCCTCTCCGGCTGGTTCCTCTCCGCCGCCGCCGTGGCGGGGATGACAGTTGCGACGACCCATGCCTTTAACTACATGACCCCTGCAGGCGGAGTGCGCTTCTTCTCCATCGTCCGCACTGCCGGTCGCTGGGGTGAGCGGGTCGTAAGCCACGACGCCACCTTCCGGGTACTGACCCGACTGCGGGTCTGGTTCTGGCAAAAACTCTCGCCGCTCTCCACCGGCACCCTGGCCGGTTTCCGTCAGGCGGATCTGCTCAACCGACTGGTGGCAGACATCGATGCGATGGACCACGTCTATCTGCGGCTGATCACCCCCATAGGCGCGGCCCTGCTCAGCACCGCCGGACTGGTCTTCTTCCTGTCGTTTTTCGACAGCCGTCTCGCCCTCACCCTGGGGGCCATTCTGCTGTTTGGCATGATTGCCCTGCCGCTGGTGTTCTACTTCCTCGGCCGTCGCCCCGGTCAGGCGCTGATTGCCGAAAAATCGACCCTGCGTACCCGGATGGTGGACTATCTGGATGGTCAGGCCGAGCTGCAGATGTTTGCCGCCGCCCCCAAGGCGCTGGTTGAGCTGCAACAGGCCGAACAGACGCTGCTCGTCGTGCAGGCCCGGATGGCCAAGGTGAGCGGGCTGGCCAACTTCTCGGTGCAACTGCTGAGCGGCTGGACCCTGACCCTGATGCTCTGGCTGGCCGGTCATGGGGTAGCGGGTGCGGCGCCCGACCCCATCACAGCACTGATGGTCTTTGCCACCCTGGCAAGCTTCGAGGCTCTGATGCCGCTGGCGGGGGCTTTCCAGCACCTCTCCACCAGCCTCACCTCGGCACGCCGCCTGAACGAGATCCTGCAAGAGGCAAAAGCCCCTGTGTGGGGCGACGAGCAGACCCATGCCACCGCTGGCGCGCTGCAGATCAATGACCTCTATTTTGGCTACCCGGGCAACCCCCAGCCGGTACTGCGTGGCTGCACCCTGCAACTGCACGCCGGTGAAAAGCTGGCGCTGCTGGGCCAGACCGGCTGCGGCAAATCGACCCTGATGGGGCTGCTGACCCGGGAGTGGAGCCCGCAGGCTGGCAAGATCCTGCTGGGTGGCAAGCCGCTCACCGACTACAGCGAAGGGGCGCTGCGCGCCTCCATCTCGGTGGTGAGCCAGCGGGTGCATCTGTTTGCCGATACCCTGCGGGGCAACCTCAAACTGGCCGCCCCGACCGCCACTGACGAGCAGCTGATTGCGGTGCTGACCCAGGTCGGACTGGCCAATCTGCTGGAAGATGAGGCGGGCCTCGACGCCTGGCTCGGTGACGGCGGCCGCCCCCTCTCCGGTGGTGAGCGTCGCCGTATCGGCATCGCCCGCGCCCTGCTGCACGATGCGCCGCTCTGGCTGCTGGACGAGCCGACCGAAGGGCTCGACAGTCAGACCGAGCGGGAGATCATGGATCTGCTGTTCCGGCTCGGGGCTGATCGCACCTTGCTGCTTATCTCCCACCGCCTGCTGGGGATGGAACAGATGGATCGGATTGCCCTGATGGAAGAGGGACAGATCCGCCTCTGCGCCCCTCACAACGAGCTGCTGGGGGATGATTACTACCGCAGCCTCTATCAGCGACTGGCTCCGGTTTGATATCAGGCTGATGGGGGTCACACCCTGACAACAGGGCGCAAAACGGGGCTGGTCGCCGCAGGCGGCTGGCCCCTATAATGTCCCCCTCATTATTCAACAAGATGCCGACATGGAGCGCCCGCGCATTTCTACTGTCCTCATCACCGACACAAGATACGAGACGATGAAACGCCTGATCCTGATGATGCCCCTGATTGCTTCCGGCTGTGCCAACTACGCCTTCAACAGCAATCTGGATAAAGAGAACTTCGACGAATACTTCAAACCCGGTAGCGTGCGCATCTATGAACAGGATGAGCTGGCTGACCTCAACTACCTCTACCTCGGCACCATCGAGGGTGAATCCTGCCAGGCCGATGCCAACCAGCCGGTGCCCAACGCCGGTGAAGCGCGCACCCAGGTCCGTCGCCGCGCGGCAGACATGGGTGGCAACGGCGTCACCATCGACAAATGCGCCGAATTCAGCGACACCCCGGGCTGCCTGAAACAGGTGATCTGCTACGGGCAGGCGCTGAAAGTGGCCGAAGAGAAGTAACCCGCTGTCATGGCCCTTGCTATCGTTCGCCTTGGCAGCCCGCGCCTGCCCGATGAGGGACTGCGGATCGGCACGGTGCGCCGCCCGCCCCGCGGCGTCCCCAAGAGCGAATTTGCCAGCCAGCATTGGTATGATGTCTGGTTCCCCAACCTGGCGCCCAGCAGCGAGACCATGAAGTTGGGGCAGGCAGCCGAGACGCCCGCCCAGTGGACGGCGTTTGGCAAACAGTACAAGGCAGAGATGGCGCAACCTGCCGCGAGGCACGATCTGGCGCTGCTGGCCGCCCTCTCCCACACCACCAATCTGTCGGTGGGCTGCTACTGCGAGCAGGAATCCCGCTGCCATCGCGCCATTTTGAAAGAGCTGCTGGTAGCTGCGGGGGCCGCCATTCGCTAACTCGGTGAGCGACAGCAATACGATGGGGAATCGCGTCAGCCTGTACTCGGCAACCATCAGGCATGGATAGACAGAGAGGGCATCCCGCGGGATGCCCTCTCTCGTTGTATTCGCACCTGCCGTACCACGCTCGGCAGCAGCGGCTCCGATGCCCCCTCCTAATGCAGACTGGGTTCCAGAAACTGCTGACGCAGCAAGCTCTCCTCGGCCTGAGTCATGGCATTCTCCGCCACCCCGGTGGCAGGCTCGATGGCCAGCCAGTGGGCAAGGTCGGCGACGGTCTCCTCCAGCGGCCGGAAGTTCAACCCGTGGACAATGGCCGCCTCAGCGCTTATAGAGCCATAACCGGCAAACTCCGCCTGCGCGCAGGGCAGCAGGGCGGGATAGCTCTGCCAGGGCTCGATACCGGCCGCCATCAGGGTGGGCCAGGGCAACCATTCGGGCTGAATGGGTCTGGCTGGCGGCAACCGGGCGCTCAACCGCTCCAGCCAGTCGCAGAGGGTAATGCCGGGTTTGAGCAAGTTGAATGTGCCCCCCAACTGCTGCTCGGCCGCGCGCAGCACAAACTCGGCGCAGTCGCGCACATCGAGATACTGCAAGCGATCCTCGCCACAGCCCGGTAACAACCAGGGCCCGCCCTGCTGCACCCGCTTAATCCACCAGGCCATGCGACCGGTGGGATCATGGGGGCCACAGAGCACGCCCGGGCGCAGGATGCAAAGCCGCTCACCCCAGCGGGCGCGATACTCGGCCTCGCACAACACCTTGAGCGGGCCATAGTCAGTGGACATTTCCCCTTCGGGGATAGGGTGCAGGGGCGCCGACTCATCCATTCCGGGCAGTGAGAAATCGCGATAGACGCTGATGGTGGAGATAAAGATGAGCCGTGCGCAGCACCCGAGCAAAGCCGCCGAGAGGCTCGCCGCCTGCTCGGGGCGATAGCAGCAGGTGTCGATGACGAGATCCCACTGCAACCCGGCCCCTTGCAGGGGGCTCAGGTTCTTGTCCCTGTCGCCGGTGAGCTGCACCAGATCGCGCCAGTCCGGATGCTGGTGCAGGCCACGGTTGAACAGGGTCACTTCATGGCCCCAATCCAGTGCCAGCGCGGTGAGGTGGCGCCCCAAAAAGCCGGTGCCACCGATAATCAGCAGTTTCATCCCTCTCCCTCCCCCTTCGGCGCGAGTGCGCACATTTCATCCTGACACGCCAGTTGCCTCCACCCTACGCAACTCGGCGCGCAGGCACAGCCCCCGACTGGCCGGGATGGGACAGGGATCACGGCAGCGCCGCAGAAAAGGGCGTAATGAGGCCAAACCTGCGTTTTGGGGCCGTCTGTGCTAAATTGCCGGGGTTTTCAGTCAGGATCCGCCATGAAGTTCGAAATCGACACCCTCGGGATCATCCGCTCTCCCTACAAGGAGAAGTTCGCCATCCCCCGCCAGCCCGGACTGGTCAAATCGGCCCGCGCCCGCCTCGAGCTGCTTCCCCCTTACGATCAGCCGGATGTGCTGCGCGGCATCGAGCAGTTCTCCCATCTGTGGCTCAGCTTCGTGTTTCACCAGACCATGGCGCAGGGCTGGCACCCGACGGTGCGCCCGCCGCGCCTTGGCGGCAACGAACGGGTCGGCGTCTTTGCCACTCGCTCCACTTTCCGCCCCAATCCGCTAGGGCTCTCGGTGGTCGAGCTGCACGGGGTAGGTCGCGAACGGGGCAAGTTGTGGCTGGAGCTGGGAGCGGTGGATCTGCTCGATGGCACCCCCATCGTCGATATCAAACCCTATATTCCCTATGCCGACAGCCTGCCGGATGCCCGTGGCGGCTTTGCCCCCGATGCGCCCACCCCGCCGCTGGCGGTGAGTTTCAGTGCCGAGGCCGAACAACAGTTGCAACCCTGGCTCAAGGCCCACCCCGAGCTGCGCCAGCTGGTGAGCGAAGTGCTGGCGCAAGATCCGCGCCCCGCCTACAAGAAGGGCAAGCCCGATGAGAAGGAGTACGGGGTGCGGCTGTTTGACTGCAACGTCCGTTTTTGCATCAACGAACCCGCGTGTCTGGTAGTGGCCATCGAGCCCGCCTGAACCTGGGCGGGCCGACATCGCTGATGCTATTTCACGCCTTCTTCACGTCACAAGGGGCTTAATGAGCCTGTAAATTGTGTGGCATTGATCAGACTATCCACCCGGTTGCCAGTGATACCATGCAGACAGCAGAGGGCATCTCCTCTCTGACTGATGTCAGAAGCAGGCTATCGATGTATGGCAAGCATGGTAGCTCTGCTATTGCCGCCAAAGGATCTGGCCTCGCCCCGACACGTTTGAGTGCGGGGATGCCAAACGGATGTGACAGCACTTCGAAGGAACAAACCTATGCTGATGAACAGTGAACAACGTTATGGCACCCTGAATATCGGGCTGCACTGGCTGACCCTGTGGGCCATGATCGCCGTCTACGCCCTGATCGAATTTCGCGATATCTTCCCCAAAGGGGACCCGGGTCGGGATCTGATGAAGGAGTGGCACTTTATGCTGGGGCTGCTTATCTTCGCCCTGGTCTTTGTAAGACTGGCCCTTCGCTGGATAAGCCCGACGCCCCGTATCGTGCCCGAGCTCTCCCCGCTCATGCACAAGCTGGCAAAACTGGCCCACCTTGCCCTCTACGGTTTTCTCATTCTCACCCCGCTGTTTGGCTGGCTGCTGCTGAGCGCCGCAGGCAAGCCTATCCCCTTCTTCGGGCTCGAGCTGCCAGCCCTGATCTCCCCCAGTCCGGATATCAAGGGGCTGATCAAGGAGGTGCACGAAACCTTGGGCAATATCGGTTACGCCCTGATCGGCCTGCACACAGTGGCCGCCCTCTATCACCACCATATTCTCAAAGACAACACCCTCACCAATATGCTGCCGCCGCGCCGCAGCTAACAAGCAGCAGAACAAAAACAGAAGGGGCGCACATTGCCCCTTCTGTTTTTTGAACGTGACAAGACTGGTGTCTCTGAAGCGACCCACTGCTCACGCCTCTGACAGGTCTCTACAAGCAGAACGCCTTATGATTCAGTCCCGATACAGGAGCTGCACGATAGGATTCGAATTGACTCAAAGCGACATACACTTTCTAATTGACAGTCTGGACCCCTATGACCGTTCACATCATGAAAATTCTGTTGGTCGAAGACGACAAGCTGCTCAATCACCACCTCTCCTCTCTGCTGACCGAAGCAAACAACCAGGTCTACAGTACCGATCAGGCCGGAATTGCGCTGCACTATGCCGCCGACTACCCCATTGATGTGGCGATCATCGATCTCGGTCTGCCCGATATGGATGGTTTGCAGTTGATCCGCCAACTGCGCGAGCGGCAGATCCCCTTCCCCATCATTGTGTTGACAGCCCGTGGCAACTGGCAGGACAAGGTCGAAGGACTGGAGGCTGGAGCTGATGACTATCTGGTTAAACCGTTCCAGAAAGATGAGTTGCTGGCCCGCCTCAATGCCCTGATGCGCCGAAGCGCGGGTTTTATTTCCCCCAAGGTGAAGGCCGGTGATTACGAGCTTGATCTCTCCCGCAAGGAGCTGACTATCGCTGGTGAAGTGGCTGTGCTCACCAGCTTTGAGTACCTCATTCTGGAGTACCTGATGCGCAACGCCCGTCAGGTGGTCTCCAAGCAGCAACTGCTTGACCAGCTATACGGCGATGGAGAAGGGGATCCCAACACCATAGAGGTGATGGTGAGCCGCCTGCGTAAAAAGCTGGATCCGGAAGGGACGATTCAACCCATCTCGACCATCAGGCGTCAAGGTTACATCTTCAACCTCTCCTGTAGCTGATGCAGTTTCATCTGCCACGCCCAGTCAAGATGATCCGCAGCTCCCTGCACATCAAACTGCTGCTCAGCTCGCTGCTGGTGATCGCACTGATCATGGGGTTTGCCGTCTACGCCCTCTACCTCGGCCACATGGAGGAGCAGAGTCAGAAGGCGAGCGCCGGCATGCAGGAGAACCTGGCCAAGCTTTTCTCCTCCACCAAGCCGGTCAACAGCGAAGCCACCGAGATCGGCCGTATCTCCCGCCAGGTCAGTAACAGCAATCTCGATACGCTGATCTGTCGTGCCGATGGCGAGATGATTTGGTCAAGTCTTCATATGCCGGAGGTCATTAGCTCCAAGCAGACCATCTGCAGAGAGTTGATGAAGTATCTGGGCGGTATGGATCTGGACTACTTTTTCAAAAAACACACTATCAAGAACGGCGAAAGCTACTTCGTCTACAGCCTGCGTTTTATCCGCAACCCCGGCAATGGCACCACCGCTTACTACGTGGTGATGATCGACTCGGCCAAACGCTATCACGAAGAGTCCCGCGCCTATCTCTACCAGACGGCCAAACAGGCACTGCTCGCCTATCTGCTGCTGGCCGGGCTGTTGCTGCTTACCACCTTCTGGAGCCTCAGCTCACTGCGCACCATCGCCCATCAAATCGACGATATCCGGGCAGGCAAGCGGGATGAGATCGCCCATGATTTTGAACGGGAGTTGGCCCCGCTGACCGACTCCATCAACCAGTTGCTGGAGAACGAACGCCAGCAGACCCAGCGCTACCAGCATGCCCTTAACGATCTCGCTCATAGCCTGAAAACACGGCTGGCACTGATCCAGATCACCACCCGTGAAATGCAGCTGGGGCGGGAACTCCACGACAACATCAATGAGCAGATCCTCACCATGGATCAGATGATCCAGTACCAGCTCAGACGAGCAGTTACTGGCCGCCAGCGCCTCGCCAGCAAAGGCACCGAACCAGTTCCGCTGATTGAAAAACTGCTGGCCAGTCTGGCCAAGGTCTATCGCCACAAGAAGCTGCAGACCCACTTCCTGTTCGATGATGATGCCCTCTTCCACGGCGAACAGGGCGACCTGATGGAACTGATGGGCAACCTGCTCGACAATGCCTGCAAGTTTGCCATCAGCGAAGTGAAGGTGACGGTACGCCGCCATCTCGACCGGTTACGCATCGAGGTAGAAGATGATGGCCCGGGCATCGATCCGGCCAAATCGGAGCAGATCTTTCAGCGTGGCGTGCGCGCTGACAGCTCGCCCGGCCAGGGCATCGGTCTGGCGGTGGTGACCGAGATCGTTCACAGCTACGGCGGCCAGATCCGGGTCGATGAATCTCCCCTCGGCGGTGCCCGCTTTACCCTGGATCTTCCCTGACACCGGATAGGCCCGACCACGGCCCCTCAGCCTCCCGCTACATAACCCTAACCGGGGTTAAAAATCCCGCCTGACACCACCCAATTCAGCAATATGCTATCGAGATACTTGAGATGTGATGCATCTCGGTTAAGCTATGGCCGACTCGTTTGTTAACCATTTGATGGATCTTTAATCGCACTATGGAAAACATGTTTGAAAGATTGATGTACGCATCCCGCTGGATCATGGCCCCCATCTATCTTGGGCTCAGCCTCATACTGCTGGCACTGGGAGTGAAATTCTTTCAGGAGATCCTCCATATCCTGCCCAACATACTGGAGATGAAAGAGGTAGATCTGGTGCTGGTCACACTGTCGCTGATCGATATCACCCTGGTAGGGGGACTTATCGTGATGGTGATGTTTTCCGGCTATGAGAACTTCGTCTCGCGTCTCGATGTAGGGGATGAGAACGACAAACTGGTGTGGCTCGGCAAGCTCGATGCCGGCTCCCTGAAAAACAAGGTCGCCGCCTCCATTGTCGCCATCTCCTCCATTCACCTGCTCAAGGTGTTTATGAATGCCGAGAACCTCCCCAATGACAAGATCAAGTGGTACCTGCTGATCCACATCACCTTTGTCCTCTCGGCCTTCGCCATGGGCTACCTCGACAAGCTGACCCGCAAATAGAAGTCAGCCTGTAATAGACGCTATGCCCGATAACACGACATGGACCGGGCATAGCGGTCGCCCCGAGCAGGGGATGGATTGGCAACGGGGATAAGCAAGTCACCAACATAGATGGCCGCCCGCCTTGGCCGGTATTGTGGTCGCCTTGAATGCCATGGCGGCATTCTCTACAATGACCCACTTTTTATTCATTTCGGGTTATATCGATGAGCGATACCAGCACCAAACCGGCTCTGCCGGATCACCTCTCCTGCAATCCCCGCAGCCCTCACTATGTGGCAGCCTGCTTCGATCACCCGATCGGTATTCGCCTGAACGGCAAAGAGCGCACCGATGTCGAGGAGTACTGCATCAGTGAAGGCTGGGTGAAGATCCCCTCCCCCAAGGCGCTGGATCGCCGTGGTCAGCCCATTCTGATCAAGCTCAAGGGCACCGTCGAAGCTTATTACAGCTAATCGCAGCCACCCGCTTCGGGTAAAACAGAAGGCCACCCTAGCGGTGGCCTTCTGTTTTTCGGCATTTGTGCTGGGATCTGCGCCCGCATCGTCGCCAGCACCAGACCATATTTCTCGCTGGGCAGCCCTTATACCCCCAGCCGATCACGCAGGGTGTACCAGGCGGCGCCGGCGGCGGTGAAGGGGATGCGGAACAACCGACCACCCGGGAAGGGGTAGTGCGGCAGTTTGGCAAACGCATCGAAGCGCTCCGCCTGACCGCTCAGCACTTCGGAGAGCAGCTTGCCCGCCAGATGGGTGCAGGTGACACCATGGCCGCTGTAGCCCTGCATGTAGTAGATGTTGGGGCCGATACGGCCAAACTGCGGCAAGCGCGACAGGGTGAGCAGGAAGTTGCCGGTCCAGGTGTACTCCACCTTGACGTCAGCCAGCTGCGGGAAGGTCTTGAGCATCTTGGGGATGATCAGCCGCTCGATATCAGCCGGATCCCGCGCGCCATAGACCACGCCGCCGCCATAGATCAATCGGTGATCGCCGGAGGTGCGGTAGTAGTCGAGCAGGTAGTTGCAATCCTCCAGACAGTAGTTCTGCGGCAAGAGTGAACGGGCCCGCTCCTCTCCCAGCACTTCGGTGGCGATCACCTGGGTGCCGCAAGGCATGCTCTTGCTGGCCAGTTCCGGCACCAGATTGCCGAGGTAGGCGTTGCCGGCCACCACGATAAAGCGCGCCTTCACCGCTCCTTTGGCGGTCTTGACCAGCGCCGGCTGACCCGGAGTAATGCTGGTGACGGCGGACTGCTCGAAGATCTGCCCCCCCTGGATGCGGATCGCTTCCGCCTCCCCCAGCGCCAGATTGAGAGGGTGAATATGGCCACCGCTCTTGTCGAGCAGGGCGCCGACGTAGCGATCGCTCGCCACCACCTCGCGCACCCCCTTGGCATCGAGCAGCTCCAGCTGCTCATTGCCCCACTTCTCCCAGCGCGCCTTCTGCGCCTTGAGCTCGTGGAACTGCTTCTCGGTCTCGGCGGCAAAGACGCCCCCCTCCTGCAGATCGCACTGGATGTTATAGCGCTTGATCCGCTCGCGGATGATCTGGCCCCCCTCAAACAGCATGGAACCGAGCAGCCTGGCCTGATCCGGCGGGCAGTTCGCTTCTATGGTGTCAATGTCGCGGCTGTAGGAGTTAACGATCTGGCCGCCGTTGCGGCCGCTGGCGCCAAAGCCGACTCGTGCGGCCTCCAGCACCACCACCTTGTAGCCCTTCTCGACCAGATGCAGGGCGCTGGAGAGGCCGGTATAACCCGCCCCGATGACGCAGACATCGCACTCCAGCTGTTCGGTCAATGTCGGGTAGGGCGCGTGTTTATTGGCGCTGGCTGCGTAGTAACTGTTTACATGTTCGGTCATGATCCCTGTTTCCTTACCGGTTCTGTTGCCAAACTACTGTCAGGATTAAAAGCTCGCCGGGGTGTGGGCACTGACGATACGACAGGTCTGCCCCGACGGATTGCTGAAGCTGTGGGGCTCGCCGGTGTCGATCACATAGCTGTCGCCCGCTTCGAGTTGATAGCTCTGGCCTGCCACCGTCAGGGTCACCGACCCCTCCAGCACTGTGCCGACCTCCTCTCCCTGATGCTTGACCTGCCCGCCGGTGTCGGTACCGGGGGGATAGGTCTCCAGCATAAAGCCGAGCTGGCGGCGGTTGTTGCCGTTGTGCACCAGCTTCATCGAGACCCCCTGACTGCCCAGCTCGATAAGCTGTTCAGCCTTGATCACCACACTGCAGGGGCGGCTCTCCTCCTCGGCGAAAAAGCGCGACAGCGGCAGGCCATAGACGGTGAGCAGCTTTTGCAACGACGCCACCGAGGGGCTCACCTTGTCCTGCTCTATCATGCAGATGGCGCCGTGGGTCAGGCCGCTCAGCTCCGCCGCCCGCCGCTGGGAGAGCCCCAGCTGGTGGCGCACTGCCGCCAGCCGCTCGCCCATGGTACGGGCACCGTTCTGTGGCAGCAGCAGCAGGCGAGCCTCGCTCTCACTGCTCTGTGGCCCGCTCATGGCAGGCCCCCTCTCATCTTCTGCCTGCACTCCCGCAACATGGGTCATCTCCCTCTTCCCTCTGGTTAAAATAGCGGACCAGCACCATCCCTGGCTGTTTGCGATGCTACACACGCATCGTTAATTATTTTGCACACCCCAACCATCACACCAAGCCACCGGATCGAGGTAAACTGCGCTACACAGCCCATTTTCTAGCACGCAGCACACCAACAATTCAAATATATTTAACACTTGAAAAACATTTCAGCTCAATTTATGGTCTCCCTGTGCTTATTATTTTATACGGCAGCACCACAGGATGAGCCGCATCATCGCCACCTTGCTGCCAGGTTTCACCATTGAGGCTTGCCATGTCCGCTACCAGCTCCAATCAAAGCTTGATCAAATCCCGCGCCTATATAGATGGTCAGTGGTGCGAGGCCGCCAGCGGCCGCACCTTCGAGGTCACCAATCCGGCTACCGGTGCCGTGATCACTCAGGTGCCCGACATGAATGAAGAGGATACCCGCCGCGCCATCGCGGCCGCCCATGCGGCACAACCCGCCTGGGCAGCCCTCACCGCCAAGGAGCGCAGCAACAAGCTCTACGCCTGGTTTACCGCCATCACCGCCCACAGCGATGAACTGGCCCGCATCATGACCTGCGAGCAGGGCAAGCCGCTGGCGGAAGCCAAAGGGGAAGTGACCTACGGCGCCAGCTTTATCCAGTGGTTCGCCGAAGAGGGCAAGCGCGCCTATGGCCGTACCATCCCGGGCTTTAGTGGCGATCGCCGGCTGGCCACCATCAAGCAGCCGGTCGGGGTGGTCGCCGCCATCACTCCGTGGAACTTCCCGATTGCCATGATCACCCGCAAAGCAGGCCCGGCGCTGGCCGCCGGTTGCACCATCGTCATCAAGCCGGCCGCCGAAACACCGCTCTGCGCACTGGCGCTGGCGGTACTGGCCGAGCAGGCGGGGATCCCCGCCGGGGTCATCAATATCGTCACCAGCCACCAGCCGAGCGCGGTGGGCAACGAGTTGTGCAACAACCCGACTGTGCGCAAGCTCTCCTTCACCGGCTCGACCCGCATCGGCAAGCTGCTGATGCGCCAGTGCGCCGACACCATGAAGCGCCTCTCGCTGGAGCTGGGCGGCAACGCCCCCTTTATCGTCTTTGACGACGCCGATCTCGACGCCGCCGTGGCCGGGGCGCTCGCCTCCAAATACCGCAACGCCGGGCAGACCTGCGTCTGCGCCAACCGCATTCTGGTGCAGGCCAGCGTCTATGACGCCTTCGCCGAGAAGCTGACTGCCGCCGTTGCCGCCTTCAAGGTGGGAGATGGCATGAGTGAAGGCACCCAGATCGGCCCGCTCATCAATCCGGCCGCCGCCAGCAAGGTCGCCGAACTGGTGCAACAATCTGTTGCCGCCGGTGCCGAAGTGCTGCTGGGTGGCGAGCCCCACCCCGCCGGCCCCCTCTTCTACCGCCCCACCATTCTGGGCAAGGTAGCCAAGGACAACCCCATCCTGCAGGAGGAGATCTTCGGCCCGGTCGCGCCGCTGGTGCGTTTCGAGAGCGAAGCCGAGGCCATCGCGCTGGCCAACGATACCCCCTATGGTCTGGCCGCCTACTTCTATGGCCGCGACATCGCCCGGGTATGGCGCGTCGCCGAGCAGCTTGAATACGGCATGGTCGGCATCAACGAGGGGATCATCTCAACCGAATTGGCCCCCTTTGGCGGCATCAAGGAGTCGGGTCTGGGTCGGGAGGGGGCAGCCGAGGGGCTGGAGGAGTATCTGGAGACCAAATACCTCTGCTTTGGCGCCATTCGCTAGGGCAGCAGAGGGCTAAAGCATCGTATTTATCGATGCTTTAGCTGCAATATTCATCGCTTTTACAGATAGATTCAGACGTTCACCCGAGGCGGCAAGGGGCGCAATTTGGCCTGCGCTGCCTCGCAAGAGGGCTTCTGCAACATACACCACACGCAGCCGATCTGGCCCGATGGGCTGTTCGGCGGTAATGGGCGCCAGATCGCCCGCCACATTTTCAGGGAATATCCGGGGCTGTGGCCCCTCAGGGAGGAAAGATGAGTCAGTCAGAATCAAACAAGGCGTGGCAAGCGCGCCGCGAGGCGGCCGTGGTCAACGGTGTTGGCACCCTGCTGCCGGTCTTTATCGACCGCGCGCAAAATGCCGAGCTGTGGGATGTGGAGGGCAACCGCTACATCGACTTTGCCTCCGGCATCGCCGTGCTTAACACCGGCCACAACCACCCGAAAGTGGTGGCGGCGGTGCGCGAGCAGCTGGAAAAATTCAGCCACACCTGCTTTCAGGTCACCCCTTACCCGGGCTATATCGAGCTTGCCGAAAAGCTCAACGCCCTGGTGCCCGGCCCGACCCCGAAACGCACCCTGTTTCTCTCCACCGGCGCCGAGGCGGTCGAGAACGCCATCAAGATTGCCCGCGCCCACACCGGTCGCAGCGGCACCATCGCTTTCAAGGGGGGCTTTCACGGTCGCACCATGATGGGCATGGCGCTCACCGGCAAGGTGGTGCCCTACAAGACCGGCTTTGGCCCCTTCCCGGGCGAGGTCTACCACATCCCCTTCCCCGCCGATTATCTGGGGGTGAGTGAAGAGGATGCCCTGCATGCCCTCGACCTCTGCTTCAGCGCCGACATCGAGCCCTCCCGCGTTGCCGCCATCATTATCGAGCCGGTACAGGGTGAAGGGGGCTTCTATCCCGCCTCCCCGAGCTTTATGCAGAAGCTGCGCAGCATCTGCGATCAGCACGGCATTCTGCTCATCTGCGACGAGATCCAGAGCGGCTTCTGTCGCACCGGCAAGACCTTCGCCACCGAGTATGCCGGCATCGAGCCGGACATCATGACGTTGGCCAAGAGTCTGGCGGGCGGCTTCCCCCTCTCCGCCGTGGTGGGCAAGGCAGAGATCATGAACGCAGCCAAGCCGGGCGGCCTTGGCGGCACCTATGCCGGTTCCCCCATCGCCTGCGCCGCCGCGCTGGCGGTATTGCAGGTGATCGAAGAGGAAAAACTCAACCAGAAAGCACTGGATCAGGGTGAGCAGATCAAGGCGGGGCTGCAACGCATAGCCGAGCGTTTTGACTGCATAGGTCAAATTCGCGGACCCGGTGCCATGGTGGCCATGGAGCTGGTGAAACAGCGCAATGCCGACCAGCCTGATCCCGACCTCACCAAACGTCTGGTGGCCGAGGCGGGCAAACGCGGTCTGGTCCTGCTCTCATGCGGGGTGCGCGCAAATGTCATCCGTTTTCTCGCCCCGCTGACCGCCCCGGCGGCAGTGATTGACGAAGGGATGCAAATCCTTGAAAAATCACTGGAGGCCGCGCTGGCCTGACCAGCAGGAAAGTAACCGCTAACCTGTGCAAAAAAATGCAGTTTTGCCCCCTTTTTTTCTTGTCAAGGGGGCCCTGCAAATGCACAATGCGCCGCCACTGCAAGGACCGGTATTACCACATCTCGCCGGTCCTTTTTTGTACAGTGAACAAACCCATAAACGAGGCCGGATCACCCCCGGAAAAGATAGCGAGATTGGCAGCAATCTCCCGACACCACATTCAGTGAGGAACAACATGGGGCATCTCAATGCTTTCCGACCGGCTCTGCCCGGTGCGCGCCACCCCGGCGCCCTTGATTCCCGGGCCTCTTTCCCGGTTTCGTTGATGGAGTGTGCCGCCCCGGCACCGCGTGAGGAACAGGCATGATGAACGCCCAACCGGTTGGTCTGAAAAAGACCCTGAAACTGTGGCAGGTCGTGGTCATGGGTCTTGCCTACCTCACCCCCATGGCAGTGTTCGACACCTTCGGCATCGTTACTGAGATCACCGAAGGCCATGTCCCTACCGCCTACCTCTTTGCCCTGATCGGCATGCTGTTCACCGCCCTGAGCTACGGCCATCTGGTACGCAAGTTCCCGTCGGCAGGCTCCGCCTATACCTATGCCCAGAAGGTGTTCCACCCCTATGTCGGCTTTATGGTGGGCTGGACCTCCCTGCTCGACTATATGTTCATGCCGATGATCAACATGCTGCTGGCCAAGATCTATCTGCAGGCGCTCTTCCCGAACGTAGAGCCCTGGACCTATATCTTCGGTCTGGCGGCGGTGATGACCGCCCTCAACCTGCGCGGCATCAAGCTGGTGGCCAACTTCAACAGCGTCATCGTCATCATGCAGTTCAGCATCATCGCCGTCTTTATCGGCCTGATCGCCTGGGGCGTGCACAATGGCGAGGGGCTCGGCACCGTGGCCAGCAGCCGTCCCTTCTTCTCCGAGCAGATCAACAT
Organism: Aeromonas sp. 600774; assembly: GCF_049175075.1. Taxonomy (NCBI): domain Bacteria; kingdom Pseudomonadati; phylum Pseudomonadota; class Gammaproteobacteria; order Aeromonadales; family Aeromonadaceae; genus Aeromonas; species Aeromonas sp. 600774. The sequence goes on along the minus strand of NZ_JAAKUJ010000002.1, from coordinate 89,452 downwards.
CTCGCCGCTGCTGATGGGGGCCTCGATCCTCTGTCTGTCGTTCCTCGGCTTTGATGCCATCAGCACCCTGTCGGAAGAGACCCCTGACGCGGATCGGGTTATCCCCCGCGCCATCGTGCTGACGGCACTGATCGGCGGTGTGCTGTTTGTCACCACCTCCTACTTCCTGCAGCTCTTCTTCCCGGACATCTCCCGCTTCCAGCATCCGGATGCGGTGCTGCCGGAGATCGCCCTCTATGTCGGTGGCAAGCTGTTCCAGGCGGTGGTGCTGGTCTGCACCACAGTGGCGGTACTCGCCTCCGGGCTCGCCTCCCACGCCGGCGTATCGCGCCTGCTCTATGTGATGGGACGGGATCGCGCTCTGCCGAGCCGCTTCTTCTCCTATGTGCATCCGAAGTGGCAGACCCCGGCCTGCAATGTGCTGCTGGTCGGCCTGCTCGCCCTCTCCGCCGTCTCGTTCGATCTGGAGATGGCGCTGGCCCTGATCAACTTCGGCGCGCTGGTGGCCTTCACCTTCGTCAATCTGGCGGTGATTGCCCACTTCTATGTGAAGCTCGGTCGCAACAAGAGTCTCAAGGATCATCTGGTCTATCTGCTGCTGCCGCTCTGTGGCGCCGCCTGCATCGGGGTGCTGTGGCTCAACCTTGAGCCCTCCTCCTTCGAGTTGGGTCTGATCTGGGCTGCGCTCGGTGCCATCTACCTCTTCCTGCGCCTGACGGTGTTCCGCATTCCGCTGCGCACCAGCGAGGAGATGGCGCAATAAGCCAGCCGCGCGGATAAAACGATAAAGGAGCCTGCGGGCTCCTTGTTTTTACTCTGTCATGCTGATTGTTTAGCGCGTTGCTCTCCGTTTTAACGCTTTGCGGTTGCTCTCCTTCACCGCGCTGGCGCTCCCCTGATCTGCTGTGTGTGATGCGGTTATGGCCGCCACCTTTTGATAGCCACGCATGTTTTGCCATTGCGCTTTTTGCTGAAAATGTGACTGATTTCAAATCGGCGCCCACCACTATTGCCCTCCGTGATTTTGATCCGACTCAGTAAACCACTTTTACCAGTCATTTTAATGACTAAATATGCAACTGCTATTTTCTCCCACCAACCCCCTTATTCCCGCCAGCAAAGCCCCCAGGAGGTTGGGCTACAGTCCGGGGAATGGCGGCAAATATGATCAGGATCAATCTTGAGGCGCAATGCGCCCTGCAGGGACAATCAGGACAAATTTCGAACAGCATGAAAATAGTGCGTCGCCCCCCTCTATGCCCCCGTAAAGAGGGGGGCGGCACGGGGTCGGCCACAGGGGGCGAGTGACCACTTACCTTCGCTGCGCTTATGCAAAAAAATGCGATATTGAGCCGATTATTGCTTGTCAAGGGGGAATCCCGAATGCACAATACGCCGCCAATAAAGGACCGATGTTCACTGCGACATCGGTTTTTGTATTTTGAAGAGCAGTGCAAACCCACCACAAGAGGCCGGAAACGTTCCGGAAGTGATACCCGAGATTGCCAACAATCTCCCGACGTTAATGAGGAAAAACATGGGGCGTTTCAATGCTTTCCTGCCGGCTAATACCGGTTTGCGCCTCCCCGGCGCCTTTGATCTGCAGGCCTGCGAATCCACCGCAATCCTGTACTCGTTGCAAGCACGTGCTGCGGCACTGATTGAGGAGAAAGCGTAATGGCATCTCAAGGCGCCAAGCTGCTCAAAACCCTGACCCTGACCCAAGTGATCGTCATGGGTTTGGCCTACCTGACCCCCATGGCTGTATTCGATACCTTCGCCATCGTCGGTGACATCACCGAAGGCCGGGTCGCCACTGCCTATCTGCTGGCCCTCGGCGGCATCCTGCTGACCGCCTTCAGCTACGGCCATCTGGTGCGCAAGTTCCCCTCTGCGGGCTCTGCCTATACCTACGCCCAGAAAGTGTTCAACCCCTACATCGGTTTCATGGTCGGCTGGTCCTCCCTGCTCGACTACATGTTCATGCCGATGATCAACATCCTGCTGGCCAAGATCTACCTGACCGCCATGTTTCCGGGCGTCGAGCCCTGGGTCTTCATCTTCGGTCTGGTGACCGTGATGACCTTCCTCAACCTGCGCGGCATCAACCTGGTGGCCAACTTCAATGGCCTCATCGTGGTGATCCAGCTGGCCATCATCACCATCTTCATCGGTCTGATGGCATGGGGCATCTATCACGGCGAAGGCGCCGGCACCCTGATGAGCAGCCGTCCGTTCCACTTCGAGTCAGCACAACTGGTGCCGCTCTTCACCGGTGCAACCATCCTCTGCTTCTCGTTTCTGGGCTTTGACGGTCTCAGCTCTCTCTCCGAAGAGACTCCGAACGCCGGCAAGGTGATCCCCAAGGCGATCGTGCTGACGGCTCTTATCGGCGGCATCATCTTCGTGGTGGTCTCCTACTGCCTGCAGCTCTACTTCCCGAGCCTCTCCCGCTTCCAGCATCCGGATGCGGTACTGCCGGAGATCGCCCTCTACGTCGGCGGCACCTTCTTCCAGTCGGTAGTGCTGGTCTGCACCACGGTCGCGGTACTGGCCTCCGGCATGGCGGCTCACGCCGGTGTGTCGCGCATCCTCTACGTGATGGGTCGTGACCACATGATCCCGGAGCGGGTGTTTGGCTACATCCACCCGAAATACCGCACCCCGGCCATCAACGTGCTGATGGTGGGCGGTCTGGCCCTCTCCGCCGTGTCGTTTGATCTGGATACCGCACTGGCGCTGGTCAACTTCGGCGCACTGGTGGCGTTCAGCTTCGTCAACCTGTCGGTGATCGGTCAGTTCTGGGTGCGCGAGAAGCGCAACAAGACCCTCAAAGATCACGTCATCTACCTGTTGATGCCGTTGCTCGGTGCCGCCACCATCGGTGCGCTGTGGATCAACCTGGAGCAGAGCTCGCTGGAGCTGGGCCTGATCTGGGCGGGCCTCGGCGCAACCTATCTGTTCCTGCGTCTGGCGGTGTTCCGTATCCCGTTCCGTCAGTACGAAGAGGCGGCTGACGCCTGATCCTTTGCGGATAACGGATAGACAGAAGGGGAGCCATGGCTCCCCTTTTTGCTGCCGGTCTGTGGCCGGTCACACGGGCTTGGGCCCGGTCTGCTTACTGCTTATCCAGTACGGCGGTCGCCGCAGCCTTGAGCGGATCGCGAGCGATGCTCTTGGCATCCTGCTCCGCCTTGTGCAACTGCTGGTTTGCCTTGTCCATCTTCTGCTGCATACCGTTGCCGCTCTCCTTGAGGTCGGCACGCTTCTCGCCCAGCAGGTCGTTGCGGCCTTTTTGCACCTCAGCTTTCACCTTCTCTTTCTCCTGCTTCACCAGCTTGCTGGTATCACAGTTGCCCTTGACCCCCAGAGTGGCATTCACCGCTTCGTTTTTGAGGGCCTTGTCGAGGTTGCAGTCGGTTTTCAACAGGCTGGCCTGTGCCCCTGCCGAAAGCAGCCCCAGCGACAGAGAGAGGATCCATGCACGCATCATCTTGTTTACTCCTGCTTGCCAATAAAGGGGCGCAGTGTAGCGATCACATTCCGGCTGACAAGGCAGCAGTGCTTTCGTCCCCCCTTTTGCCACCCCAGAGCCAACCGGCTCGGTCAGCGCCTGTCGCCGCAGTTCGTCGTCATAAAAACATCATCGAAATGTCACGTTGTCATATTTCTGTCATTAACCATTGATTAAATGCGCGGGTCATCAACAACCCAAGACGGAACGACCGTCTCAAGAGGCTTTATGCAACACCATCACTCCTTGTCACAGCCGCCCGCGACCCGCGCCCTGTTCAACTGGATGAGTGTCATCGTACTGGTCTACCTGATCCTGGTTGCCGTGGGCGCCATCTCCCACGGCTTCAAAGATTTCTCCGGCGGCGCCGAGGGCGCAGCCCAGATCTTCGCCTTTGCCAACAACCCCTTTGTCGCCCTGCTGCTGGGTATTCTCGCTACCGCGCTGGTGCAATCCTCCAGCACCGTCACCTCGGTGATCGTCGGTCTGGTGGCTGGCGGCCTGCCCATCAGCATGGCCATCCCCATGGTGATGGGTGCCAACCTCGGCACCACCATCACCAACACCATTGTCTCCATGGGCCATGTGCGGGATCGCGCTGAGTTCCGCCGCGCTTTCGCCGCCGCCACCGTGCACGACTTCTTCAACCTGCTGGCGGTGTTCATCTTCCTGCCGCTGGAGCTGATGTTCGGCCTGCTGCAACATAGCGCCGAGTGGCTGGCCAACCTGCTGGTAGGCTCCGCCAACATGTCGATGAAGGGCATGGATTTCATGAAGCCGCTGACCGCACCGGCCCAGCAGCTGATTGACAGCGCCGTTGCCTTCCTGCCGGGCAAGGGCGCTGCCATCGCCACTATCATCATCGGTATCCTGCTGATCCTCGCCTGCGTCACGTATCTCGGCAAAGTGCTGCAACAGGTACTGGTTGGCCGCGCCAAAGAGGTGCTGCACAAGGCGCTGGGCCGTGGCCCGCTGACCGGCATCACCTCCGGTGCGCTGGTGACCATCATGGTGCAGTCCTCCTCCACCACCACCAGCCTGATGATCCCGCTGGCCGGCGGCGGCGTGTTCAGCACCCGTCAGCTCTACCCCTTCACCCTGGGGGCCAATATCGGTACCACCATCACCGCCCTGCTGGCTGCCACCGCCATCAGCGGAGCCGGTGCCCAGCTGGCCCTGACCATCGCGCTGGTCCACGTGCTGTTCAACCTCTTTGCCGTGGTCATCATCTATGGCATCCCCTTCCTGCGCGACCTGCCGCTGCGCGCCGCCGAGGGGCTGGCCCGGGTAGGCAGCGAGAACAAGCTGCTGGCTCTGGGTTATGTAACGGGTCTCTTCTTCGCCCTGCCCGCCCTGATGATGGTGGCCGCCAAGTAAGCGCCGCTGCCATGACAAGGGGCGAGTCACCGACTCGCCCCATTTTGCGTCCAGCTCGCCGGGCTTTGCCTGCCCGCTCACATCCTCCCGCCCTGTGGCTCGCCATCAGGGGCGGTGCGCGATAAGATGACGCCCTCATTGCACTTTTTACATTTCATGGAACAGGAAAAACCGATGAAATTCATACTGATCGCACTGCTCATCGCCGGTGTGGCCTACTACTTCTACTCCAGCAGCAATAACAAGAAGCTGGCGGCCGACAACGTGCGGATTGGCGCCGAGTTCCTCGCCAGCAACAAGGAGAAGCCGCTGGTGACCACCACCGCCTCCGGCCTGCAGTACGAAGTGCTGACCCCGGGCACAGGCACCGTTCACCCCACTGCCACCAGCAAGGTGAAGGTGCATTACGAGGGCAAGCTGCTGGACGGCACCGTCTTTGACAGCTCGGTCGCCCGTGGCGAGCCCATCGAGTTTGGCCTCAATCAGGTGATCGCTGGCTGGACCGAGGGGGTGCAGCTGATGGTGGAAGGTGAGAAGACCCGTTTCTACATCCCTGCCAACCTCGCCTACGGCGACCGCGCCGCTGGCAAAATCCCGCCGGGATCCGTCCTGATCTTCGACGTGGAACTGTTGGGTATCCAGTAACCGCGCAGGACGTTCCAGTGGCAATATCCCACTGAGCGTCAGTCCTGATCTTCGACGTGGAGCTGCTGGGTATCCAGTAAGCGCTCCGTCACGCTCCATCAACAACAAGGCCAGCATTATGCTGGCCTTGTTGTTATGGGAACCTTACTCCCCCTTGGCGATCCCTTCCCGGCGCGGATCCGCTGCACCAAACCAGCCACCGCCATTGCGCTCAACCCCCTGCAGGCCGGAGGTCTGCTCGTTCAGTACCACCTCATGTCCCCTCGCCTTCAATCCCTCGACCACCGACATGGGGGTGCGTCCCGCCTCCAGCTCGGTGGGGCCGTTGCGGCTGCCAAAGTTGGGCAGGTTGATGGCCTGTTGCAGGTTCAGACCCCAATCCTGGGTGCCGAGCAGGGTCTTGCCCACGTAGTTGATGATGGCGGAGCCCCCCGGCGAGCCCAGTGTCATGGTCAGCTCGCCGCTTGGCTTGTCAAACACCAGCAGGGGTGACATGGAGGAGCGGGGCCGCTTGCCCGGCTCCACCCGGTTTGCCACCGGCAGACCGGCGGCATCCACCGAGGTGAAGGAAAAATCGGTGAGCTGGTTGTTGAGCAGGTAGCCGTTGACCATCTGACGCGATCCGAAACCATCCTCGATGGAGCTGGTCATGGAGATGGCCATCCCCGCCTTGTCGACGATCGAGACATGGCTGGTGGAGGGGAGTTCGGGGGTCGCATCCTTGCCGCGTGCCAGCGCCAGTGGCGGCGTACCGGGCTTGGCAATCCCCATGGAGTGCTGACCGACAAGCTTGCCGCGCTCGGCCAGATAATCCTTGTTCAGCAGCCCCTTCACCGGCACGCTGACAAAATCGCTGTCGGCAACGTACTGGTTGCGATCGGCGAAGGCGAGACGCGCCGCTTCGCTGTAGAGGTGGATAGCCTCACTGGAGGCAGCCAGTCCCCCCTCCTTCGTGGTGATCGGCTTGAGGGCGGCCATATCGCGGCTCTCCAGCATGCCGAAAATCTGGCCGAGCGCCAGGGTGCCGGATGAGGGAGTGGGGAAACCGCAGATCTTGCTCTGGCGATAGTCAAAGCAGAGGCCATCCCGCAGTTTGGCCTGATAGCTGGCCAGATCGGTGGCCGCCAGTACCCCGGGATTGGTGGGATGCTGGCGAACTTTGGCCACCATAGCATCCGCCAGCGGCCCCTGATAGAAGGCATCCACCCCCTCTGTTGCCAGAGTGCGCAACACCTTAGCCAGCGCCGGGTTGTTCAGCCGGGTGCCTGCCGTTTTGGGGCTGCCATCCGCCTGATAGAAATAGGCACGGGCATCCGGGTCACGAGCCAGATAGGGATCCTTGGCCAGCAATGTGGCCAGCCGTGGACTTATTACAAATCCTTGTTCTGCCAGCGTGATGGCGGGCTCGAACAGCGCAGCCCAGGGCAACTTGCCATAACGCTGATGGGCCAGTGCCAGAGCGCGCAGGGTGCCGGGAACGCCGACCGAGCGGCCCCCCACCACCCCGTCATAAAACGCCAGCGACTTGCCATCTTGCATAAACAGCTGGTCGGTGGCGGCAGCCGGCGCCATCTCGCGGCCATCCACCGCACTCACCTTGCGGCCATCCCACACCAGCAGCAGCGTCCCGCCACCGATCCCGGAAGATTGCGGCTCCACCAGCGTCAACACCAACTGCACCGCAATGGCGGCATCGACAGCACTGCCACCGGCCTTGATGATCTGGTAGCCCGCATCCACCGCCAGCGGGTTGGCGGCCGCCACCATGAAATCATGGCCCTGCCAGCCCTGTTTGTCGGTCCAGCCACTGGCGGCTTCGGGTGCGATCAGGGTCTGGGCTGGCGGGGTGTAGTGAAAGCCGTTGTCACTGGCACAACCGGCCAGCAGGGCAAGGGCGACAGCCAGCCCCAGAGGTTTGCGCAACATGACACTCTCCTTGTCTGTTTTATGACCATGAAGAGGGACTATGTCACGATTGGCGCTGACAGCTCAAGTTATTGAACGAGATCAATATCTTACTCATCTATCAATAATGGCAATCCGCAATAGATATAAAAAAACCGCCCGAAGGCGGTTTTTACGATGGGATGGCAGAGGCCAAACAGGCGCAAGTCCGGTTAGATGGACTGCTCTTCGCCACCCAGGGCGGCAAACAGCGCCGGGATAAACTGGGACAGCTCGGAGGTCACCAGCGCGAAGTCCGCATCCAGACGGGCGGCCGGATCTTCGCTGGTGACATCGTCGTTCTGCTCGCGCAGCTCTTCGCTGAATTTCAGGCGTTTGATGGAGAGATCATCCCCCAGCACGAAGCTGACGGTCTCGCCCCAGTTGAGGGCCAGCTTGGTCACCAGCTTGTCGTTGGCCAGGTGGTTCTTGATTTCATCCGTCATCAGATCCTGCTGCTTGCAGCGGATGATGCCGCCGTGCTCCATGGCACTGCGCAGCTCGGCTTCGTCTTCCAGAGTGAAGGAGGCTGGCAGATTGCCCTCGTTCAGCCACTCGGTCATGGTGATCTCGGGCGGGTTCTTGAGGGCCACAGGCACCACCGGCAGGGAGCCGATGGATTTGCGCAACAGCGCCAGCAGATCGTCCGCCTTCTTGGCAGAACCTGCGTCCACCACCATCAAATTGTCGGCCGGATTGATCCAGGCGAAGGTCTGGCTGGTACGACTGAAGGCACGGGGCAGCAGGGTGTGGAGGATCTCCTCTTTCAGCGCTTCCTTCTCTTTCTTCTTGAGGGCGCGTCCCTGTTCGAACTCGATCGCCTCTACCTTCTCGGCCAGCATCTCCTTGACCACGGTACCGGGCAGCATCTTCTCTTCCTTGCGGGCGCAGATGAGGATGTGGCCGGAGGCAGAGTGGGTCAGGGTTGAGCCGAATTTGCCAAGGGGCTTGACCCACCCGAAACGGGAGATGTCCTGACTGCCGCAAGGGGTGAAGGCACAGGCTTCCAGCTGGGTTTCCAGCTGATCCACGGTCAGGTCAAAGGGGCGGGTAAAGCGATAAATCTGCAGGTTTTTAAACCACATGGCGTCCTCGGTCTCTAGATTGTCCGGCGGGCATTGTACTAGAGAGGCGCTTTGTGATCAGCCAATCATTCTCGCTAAATAAAGGGAGATCGACCTCACAGGGTCTCATTTATATCACCTGAGCGGCCGTCAAGTTCCCCTAGACTGCGAGTGTACAAGTTGTTACCAAGGATGGATTTATGTTGCGGCCCAGTCGCCCGGAAGATATGGAAGAGATCGTCGAAATCTGGCTGCTGGCCTCCCTGCAGGCCCACGATTTCGTCGATGCCTCCTGCTGGTGGCAGGCACAGGAGGATCTGCGTACCCGCTATCTCGAGCGTGCCGCCATCTGGGTGTTCGAGGAGCGCGGCGATCTGCTCGGCTTTATGGCGCTGGTGGACAACTTCCTCGCCGCCCTCTTTGTGCGTCCCGACCGTCAGGGTCGCGGCGTCGGCCACGCCCTGCTGCAGGAGGCCAAGCGTCAGGGGGCGTCGCTCCACGCCCGGGTCTTCGTCGAGAACGATCAGGCAGTACGTTTCTATCGTCGCCACGGTTTCGTCATCAAGGGTGAAGAGTCCGATCCTCTCACCGGTCACCCCCAGTACAAGATGTGCTGCGAACCCGCATGAACTGATGACAGCCCGCTGTTTTACTTGAAAAAAGCACGGGGCATCCTCATCTTGTCTCCATCGGGTGCCCCAGGCACCATCCCTGAAATCGGGCTGCTTTCCAATGAAAATCCTTCACACCGCCGACTGGCATCTTGGCCATCAACTGCATGGTCATGACCGCCGTTTTGAACACGATGCCTTCCTCTACTGGCTGAGCGACACCCTCAAGGCGCGCGAGATCGACGCCCTGTTGGTGGCAGGCGACCTGTTTGATACCGCCAATCCGCCCGCCAGCGCCTGGCAACAGCTCTACCGTTTTCTGGCGCGGCTGCGCGCCGAGATGCCCCACCTCAACATGGTGCTGATCGGCGGCAACCACGACTCCCCCTCCAAGCTGGATGCCCCCCACGAGCTGCTGCGCGCCTTTGAACTGCATCTGGTGGGCAGCATCAGCCGCGACAGTGAGGGCAAGCTCGAGACCGACCGTCTGCTGGTACCGCTGCAAGACCGGGAGGGCAACATTGCCGCCTGGTGCGCCGCCGTGCCGTTCCTGCGCAGCAGCGACTTGCGGGTGGAACAGCTGGCTGAGGGGCAGGACAGGCTGATCGAAGGGGTTCGACAGGTCTATGCCGAGGTGCTGGCCGAAGGGCGTGCTCGCTGCGGGGAGGAGCTGCCACTCATTGCCATGGGCCACGCCTATCTGGCGGCAGGCCAGCTCTCGGAGCTGTCGGAGCGGCGGGTGCTTGGTGGCAACCAGCACGCCCTGCCTGCCGAACTCTTTGCCGGTGCCGACTACACGGCGCTCGGCCACCTCCATCTGGCCCAGAGCCCGGCCGAGGGGGTGCACTACAGCGGCTCGCCGCTGCCGCTTTCGCTCGCCGAAGCCAACTACAACCACCAGGTGCTGGAAGTGACCTTTGCGGAGGGTAAACTGGCCGGGCTGGAGCGGATCCCGGTCCCCCGCGCGGTGGAGATGATCCGCCTGCCCCAGAGCAGCCTCGACGACGCACTCAAAGCCATCGCATCGCTCGAGCTGCCTGATTGTCCACAAGAAGCACAGCCTTTCCTCGAAGTACGGCTGCTGCTGCCCAAGCCCGAAGCCCGCATTCGCGAGCGCATTCTCGCCGCCATCGCCGACAAACCGGTGCGTCTGGCCCGCATCAGCACCCAGTATCAGGGCTCGGGGGAAGGGCTGGCCGATGGTCGCGAGCGGCGCAGGCTCGATGAGCTCTCCCCCACCGAGGTGTTTCGCCTCTGCTATCAGCGCCAGTTTGAAGGGGAGCCCGAGGCTGGGTTGGTCGCCTCGTTTGAAGAGATCCTGGAGCAGGTGAAGGAGTCAAACCAATGAAAATCTTGTCTCTGTCTGGTGAGAATCTGGCCAGTCTGACCGGCCCCTTCACCATCGACTTTACCAGGGGAGCGCTCGGCGCCGCCGGTCTGTTTGCCATCACCGGCAATACCGGCGCGGGCAAGAGCACATTGCTCGACGCCATTTGTCTGGCCTTATACGACGAGATGCCGCGCTTTATCGCCAATCGCAAGAACGTGGCCGAAGTGGGCCGTATGGATGATGAAGAGAAGCTCAAGGCCAACGACGTACGCGGCATCCTCAGTCGCGGCCACGCCAGCGGTTTTGCCGAGGTGCAGTTTCGCGGCTGCGATGGCCGCATCTGGCTGGCCCGCTGGGCGGTGCGCCGGGCGCGCAACCGCTCGGAGGGGCGCTTTCAGGCGCAGGAGCGCACCCTGACCGACGTCGAGTCTGGGCAGGTCTTCTCCGGCAGCAAACGGGAGCTGCAGGATCGCATCGACGAGCTGGTGGGCCTCTCCTGGGAGCAGTTCCGCCGCGCGGTGATCCTGCCGCAGGGGGAGTTTGCCGCCTTCCTCAAATCGGACGCCAACGAGCGCTCCGCCCTGCTCGAACGGATGACCGGCACCGAGCTCTACTCCGCCATCTCCATCCAGACCTATGAACGGGCGCGGGAAGAGCAGCAGAAGCTGGCCACCATTGCCCAGCGCCTCGGCGACGTAGAGCTGATGGACGAGGCCACCCGCGAACAGTGGGTGAGCCAGCAGGTGAGCCTCTCCACCACCCTCAAGCACGAGCAGCAGCAACAGCAGCTGATGCAGGACTTGCGCGACCTCAACAGCCGCATTGCCGCCCAGTTGCAGGGCTGCGCCGAGGGACAAGCAGCGCTCGATGCCGCCCTGCAGGCCCACGGCGCCGCCGCCCCCGAGCGCGACGAGTTTGCCCGCGCCGAGCAGGCTCAGGTGGCCCGCGCCGATCACAACGAGCTGGCCCGCCTCACCCTCGAAGTGCAGCAGCAGGAGAAGGTGATCGCCGAGCTGGGGCCGGAGCTGGCCAAGCTCGAGGCGCAGACCCAGCAGAGCGCGCTGACCGAACAGCAGCTGCTGGCGGAGAAGATCGCCGCCGAGCGGGAATGGGGCGCCCTGCAACCCGAACTCAAGCGGGCGCAGGAGCTCGATACCCGCATCCGGGAAAAAGTGCAGCAGTTGCAGAAGATCCAGCAGGAGGGGGCGCAGGAGCGGGAGGTCCAGCTCACTCTCGAACAGGGCTGGCGCGAGCAGAGCCGACAGGTAGAACTGCTCAAGCAGCAACACCAGCAGTGGGGGCTCTGGCTCGAAGAGCACAAGGAGCTGGCACCGGTTGCTCGCCAGTGGCAGCCCCTGCTCACCGCCATGCAGGATTGGGCCGAGGATGCCGACAAGCTACAACAGCTGCTCACCCTGCGGGATCACAAGCTGCGCGCCCTGCAACAGTTGCAGCGCCAGCTGGAGCAAGGTCAGCAGGAGCGCGACTACTGGCAACATGAACAAGCTCGGCTGCAACAGCAACAGAACGAGCTGCAGGAGCAGCAGTGGGAGAGCCGCCTCGCCAAGGCGCAGGAGCAGTGGCAGCAGCAAACCGAACAGCTGGGACAGCTGCGCCAGCTGCTGGAGCTGGCCGATTATGGCCGCAACCACGGCGAACAACATGGCCGCTTGCAGCAGGAGATTGCCCAGCTGGAGCAGGCCCTTGGCAAGCTCGCCACCCTAAGCGAAGAGCTGGCCCCCGCCCGCGAGCGGCTCGCCCTGCAGCGGGATGAGGCGCGCCATGCGCTGGAGCAGTCCCGCGCCATCGCCAGCTTCGAGCAGTATCGCCATATCCTGAGCGATGGAGAACCTTGCCCGCTCTGCGGCGCCGAGGAGCACCCCTACAGCCAGAGCCAGCCGCAGGTGGCGGGTATTCTCGGTCAGCTGGCGGAGCGGGCCAGAAGCCTCGAACTGGAGTGGGAGCGGCTCAACCACCAATACATTCAGTGCGAGAGCGAGCGTCAGGAGCTGGCTCGCCAGCTGGCAGTGCGCCAGCAGCACCTGCCGGAGCTGGAAGCGCGCGCCGAACAGCTGACCCAGCGCTGGCTGCAACTGGGAGGCGATACCCTGCTCGGCCATTCGCTGCCGCTGCGCCAAAGCCCCATTGAGTGGAACGAGCTGATGAGCACCCTGCTTGGCCGTGGCCAGGCGCTGGAGCAGGGGCTGGCCCAGAGCCAGCAGCAGCTGCGTCAGGCCCAGCTTGGCCAACAACAGCTGCAAGGGGTGCGTCAACAACTAAGCCAACTGGCTGCCCAGCACCAGCAGTTTGACCAGCAGTGGCAGGAGGCCGATCGCCAGCGCATCGCACTGGAAGGGGAAGTGAAAGGCATGGGTGAGCAGGAGGCGACCCTGCGCCAGCGCCTCGAACAGGGCGCCCACCGCCTCGATGAACAGATGGGCGGCCAACCCTGGCGCCAGTGGCTCGGCAGCCAGCAGTGGCACGAGTGGCAACGGACCTGCGAAGCCTGGCTGCACGGCCAGAGCGAGTGGGAGCGGCTGGCCAGCGAGATCGCCAGCCTCACCCCTGCCCTGAGCGCGCAGGAGGCGCGCCTGCAGACCCAGCGCGAGCTGCTGCACAAACTCGAGCGGGACTACAAGGAGCATGAGCAGCAGCGGCAGGGGCTGCTCACCAGCCGCGCCGCCTGTCTGAATGGCGAGGAGATCCCGCTGGTCGAGAGCAGCTGGCAACAGCGGCTGCAACAACTCGCCAGCGAACTGGAGCAGATGCAAAGCGGCGCCCGTGCTCTGCGGGAGCGGCAGACCGAGCTCAAGACCCGCCTCACCCATGTGGAGCAGGAAAAGCAGACCAGCAGCCGCCGCAAGCGGGAGGTACTAGGGCGCTGGGCAGCCCACGCCACTACCCTCGGCATCGCCGAGTACGACCTGCGCCGTCTGCTCGCCATCAGCCCCGATGAACTCAAGGCTCGCCGCACTGCCCTGCAAGGGTTGGAAGATGCCCTTGGCGAGGCGCGCACCCGCCTTGCCGAGCGGCAACGGGCGCTGGCACTGGAGGAGAGCAAGCGGGATCGCTATCGCGAGCACCACCCCGAGCTGGCCGCCCTGCCGGATGCAGAGCTGAGCGAGCAGCTGGTGGCGCTCGATGCCCGCTGCCGCGCCCTTGAAGAGCAGCTGTTCGAGTACAAGAGCAAGCTGGCACAGGCCGAAGCCGCCGCCCTCAAGGCGGGTAGCCTGCAACAGGAGCTGGCCGCCCAGCAGGCAGTGGCCGACCACTGGCAGCAGCTGTGCGATCTGATCGGGCAAGCCAACGGCGCCAAGTTCCGCACCTTCGCCCAGAGCCTCACCCTCGAGCGTCTGCTGCTGGAGGCCAACGCCCAGCTCGCCGAACTATCACCGCGCTACCGGCTGGAGCGGGTACCCGGCACCGATCTGGCGCTGCAGGTGGTGGATCTCGACATGGGGGACGAGGTGCGTTCGGTGGACTCCCTCTCCGGCGGCGAGAGTTTTCTGGTGTCGCTGGCGCTGGCGCTGGCCCTCTCCAGCCTCTCGTCGCGGCAGACCCAGGTCGAATCGCTGTTTATCGACGAGGGGTTTGGCACCCTGGATCCGGACAGCCTGGATCTGGCGCTCGCCAGCCTCGACTCCCTGCAGGCCGCCGGCCGCCAGATCGGAGTCATCTCCCACGTCCAGACGCTGGTGGAGCGGATTGGCGTGCAGATCAGGGTCGAAGCCCTCGGCGGCGGCGAGAGCCGGGTAGTGGTTCCCTGAGGGCCTTCGGCTCAATCACCACTACCATCGATCCACCACGCCGTAAATAACAAGACCCCGCCAATTGGCGGGGTCTTGTTGAGAGGCTATCAGCCGAAGCGGTAGGCGCCCATATAGAGGCTGCCGCCATCCCAGCTCTCGTGCAGCCGGGTGGGCGCCACACCATCGGCCGCCCCCAACGCCACAAAGAGCGGGCGCAGATGATCGTCGTGGGGATGGGACTCCACCGCTCCGGGAGCCTGCTGGCGATAGTCGAGCAACGCCAGACGATCCTCGTCGGCCATCTTCTGCTCCAGCCAGTCGACAAACTGGCTGGCCCACTCCGGCACTGGCGAGCCTTCCGGCGCCAGCGCCCGCAGGTTGTGGGTGATGGCACCGGAGGCGAGGATGCCAATCCCCTGACTGCGCAGTGCCCCCAACACCTCTCCCAACTGCCACAGTTGGGCCGGGGTGAAGCTCGCGGGAATGGAGATCTGCACCAGCGGGATCTCGCTGTTTGGGTCGATCAGGGAGAGCGGCGACCAGACCCCGTGATCCAGCTCGCGTCGCACCGGGGTGGCGGTCAGTCCGGCCAGTGCCAGCTGGTCGCTCACCCCTTGTTGCAGCCACTCGGGGCTGCTGGCAGGCCAGCGCATCCGGTAGAGGGGCTCGGGAAAACCGTAAAAGTCGTACATCAAGGCCGGTTTGGGCTCGACGTTGATCTGCAGCTCGCGGCTAAACCAGTGGGCGGAGATGACCACCAGCCCCTTGAGCTCACCCAGACGCAGGTTTCGCAGAAAGCGGGTGGCGGGTTGCTCACGCAGCACCAGATCCGGTGCGCCGTGAGAGATAAACCAGACGGGGGCGAGGGACATAAAGCAGACTCCAACAAAGTATCAGGGGCGATACCGGAGGGGATATCGCTGTTGGAATCGATTATCCCCCTGCCATTAAAAGTGAACAATCCAGCAAGATGGATAAGAACTATCAACCAATGGTTGATAATTTCACGCCTTCACGACAGGTAATCGGCAATAGATATCAACGCTGCGGCGCTTCCGGCTGCAGTCGGGCTGCACGAAGCGCCATCCGGGTCGCTGCACTGTGATCCTGCCACTCTCGCCACGCCAATCCCTCGGCGGCCGCCTCCCCTTTCACCGGATGGGAGAAGATCGCCAGCAGTCGCGCATTATCAGGCCAGTAGCTGGCTGGCAGTGTCTGAACCAGCAGCAGGGCGGCGCCCAGCAAGAGAAAAGCCCATCCGGTTTCATGGCTGTTTTTCATCCCTGCCTCCTTCACCCGTGCGCCAATGAACTAACATTTTTGCGCAAGCCGGTGACAAGACGGTGACAGCGGACGGGTGGTCATTTTACAACATCTGAACCTCAACCCGGCCAAACAACCACAGATGGCAACATTTGTATCCCTTCAGCCCGAACCTGTGGCCGTATGCTCTAAAATGTGACTCACAGGAAAACGTTATCCCTGAAAAGAAAACGTTATCTGGTCAAAACGTTGTTTCTGGATCATAAAAAGATTCCAAAAACTGGTGTATATTGCTCGGCGGAAATTCCTTAACCATGAAGATTGACATGAAAAAGACCAAAATTGTCTGCACCATCGGTCCGAAGACCGAATCCAAAGAAATGCTGGCCAAAATGCTGGACGCCGGCATGAACGTCATGCGCCTGAACTTCTCCCACGGTGACTACGCCGAGCACGGCAGCCGCATCAGCAACCTGCGCGCTGTAATGGCCGAGACCGGCAAGCACGCAGCTATCCTGCTGGACACCAAGGGTCCGGAAATCCGTACCATGAAGCTGGAAGGCGGCAACGACGTCGCGCTGGTCGCGGGCCAGACTTTCACCTTCACCACCGACCAGACTGTGGTTGGCAACAAAGACAAAGTGGCTGTGACCTATGCAGGTTTCGCCAACGATCTGCGCGTCGGCAACCGGATCCTGGTTGATGACGGCCTGATCGGTCTGGACGTTATCGAAATCACCGAGCGCGAAGTTATCTGTAAAGTGCTGAACAACGGTGACCTGGGCGAGAACAAAGGCGTTAACCTGCCGGGCGTCTCCATCAAGCTGCCGGCGCTGGCCGAGAAAGACAAGCGCGACCTGATCTTTGGTTGCGAGCAAGGCGTTGATTTCGTTGCTGCTTCTTTCATCCGTAAGAAAGAAGACGTTCTGGAAATCCGTGAGCACCTGAAAGCCCACGGTGGCGAGAACATCCAGATCATCTCCAAGATCGAAAACCAGGAAGGTCTGGACAACTTCGACGAGATCCTGGCTGTTTCCGACGGCATCATGGTTGCTCGTGGCGACATGGGTGTAGAGATCCCGGTTGAAGAAGTTATCTTCGCCCAGAAGATGATCATCGCCAAGTGCAACAAAGCCCGCAAAGTGGTTATCACTGCCACCCAGATGCTGGACTCCATGATCAAGAACCCGCGTCCGACCCGCGCCGAAGCTGGTGACGTGGCCAACGCCATCCTGGACGGTACCGACGCAGTGATGCTGTCCGGTGAATCCGCCAAGGGTAAGTACCCGCTGGAAGCCGTGACCATCATGGCCACCATCTGCGAGCGTACCGATGCCGTGATGCCGTCCAACCTGTCTGCTGCCAACGACAGCAACAAGCTGCGCATCACCGAAGCCGTATGTAAAGGCGCCGTAGAGACCTCCGAGAAGCTGGACGCCCCGCTGATCGTGGTCGCTACCGAAGGCGGCAAATCTGCCAAGGCCATTCGCAAGTACTTCCCGAAAGCCTGGATCCTGGCTATCACCACCAACAAGAAAACTGCTGCCCAGCTGGTTCTGACCAAGGGTGTGGTTGCTCACGTGGTTGACAGCATCGCCTCTACCGACGATTTCTATCGCATCGGTAAAGAAGCCGCGCTTGAAATCGGCATGGGTCTGAAAGGTGACGTAGTTGTGATGGTCTCCGGTGCTCTGGTACCGAGCGGCACCACCAACACCGCTTCTGTTCACGTTCTTTAATCAGAGCTGAACGAGTTGAAAACGGCGCCTGCGGGCGCCGTTTTTTTTGTCCCTCCCCCCTGCTTACCTGACAAGCCCGGTGTTAGAATCCACGCGAATTTAATCTATGCGGGAAATCTCCCGAATATCGCGTAATAACCCGGAAGTTATATGCCCTCAATACGTTTTAAAAGAGTCTCGGCCACCCTGTTGCCGCTGCTCTGTCTCCTCGCCAGCCTCTGCATGCCGCAAGCCATGGCGCAAGATGTCCCCTCTCGCAACGCAGTTCAGCGAGCGCTGGATGGTCTGGGTAAATCAGAGACCCTGACCGTCAGTCAGCAAGCGGATCAGAAGTTGCTGACCGAAACCCTCGGACTGCTCGACAGCATCGACAAGGAAGAGGCGAAGGCCAAGACCCAGGCCCAGAGGATCCGCAACCTGCCCACCGAGCTCAGAGAGATCAGCGCCAAGCTCGATGCCCTGACCAAGGGCAAGAGTGCCGAGCAGATCAAGAGCGAATACGCCAGCATGAGTCTGGCAGAGCTCGACAGCCGTCAGCCGGAAGTGCTGGCCAACATGCAGGCGGCCCAGGAGGCCCTCGGTGCCATCGGCAGCCAGCTCACCAGCTTGCAGACCCTGCCAGAGCGGGCCCAGGCCAGCATGAGCCGTGCCTACCAGCGCAGTCAGGAGATCCGTACCCGCCTCAACGCAGGTGAAAGCGTCTCCAGCGCCGAGAAGATGAAGCTCGGTGCCGAACTGGCCCTGCTCGACCTGCAACTTGCCCACCTGCAAAAGGAGCTGGATAACCGTACCAGCATGCAGGATCTGGCGATCAAGCAGCGCGACTACCAGAGTGCCCGCCTCGCCAGCGAAGAGCAGAAACTGCAGCTGTTACAGGATCAGAGCAGCGCCAAGCGCCTCGGCGACACCGAAAAAACCGCCGAGCAGACCGGTGAACTGGTGGCGACCGAAGACAGCCCGCTGGTGCAAAAAGAGCAGGAGCTCAACCACCAGCTCAGCCAGCAGCTGATCGGTGCCACCACCAACCTCAACTCGCTGGTCCAGAAAAACCTGCAAGCCAAGAGCTGGCTGGAGCGCGGCATCCAGACCGAGCGCAACCTCAATGAACAGGTGCAGATGCTCAAGGGCAATCTGCTGCTGTCACGCATCCTCTATCAGCTCTACCAGCAGCTGGAAGCGGCACCCACCATCGCCGTCAAAAATCTGGAAGAGCAGATTGCCGATCTGCATCTGGCCCAGTTTGAACTGAGCCAGCAGCGTGACCAGCTGTTCCAGAAGAACCTCTATCTGGACAATCTGATCGCCGGCAGCAAGGATCCGGTCAGCGAGGAGGACAAGGAGAGCCTTGCCAAGCTGCTCGACACCCGCATCAATCTGCTCGACCAGCTCAACCGCCAACTCGACAGCCAGCTCACCAACGCCATCAGCCTGCAGCTGACCCAGCAGCAGCTGGCGCGGGTCTATGCCTCTATCGAATTTACCCTGCAGCAACACATCTTCTGGGTAAGCAGCAACAAGCCCATCGACAGCAAGTGGTTTATCAGCTGGCCCGCCCAGGCCTACAAACAGGCCTCCGACTGGGTATTGAAACCGGACTGGAAACGCTGGCGCGAAGAGCTGCTCGGGATCTCCCTGCTTGCCTTCCCGCTGCTGCTGATCGGCGGCCTGCTGGTCTGGAAACGTCCGGCGCTGGTTGAGCGCGAGAAGAAGATCACCAAGGACCTTGGCCGTTTCCGTCAGGACAGCCAGTGGCACACCCCGCGCGCCCTGCTCTATACCGTGCTGCAACGCCTGCCGGGCAGCATGTTCATTCTGGCTGGCGGTCTGCTGCTCACCTACTGCGGTCTGCTCAGTCCCAAGCTGATGTTCCAGATCACCCTGAACCTTGCCCTCGGCTATCTGGTATTCAGCGTCTATCTGGCGGTGATGCGCCCGGGCGGCATCGCCGAAACCCACTTCCGGATCCCGAAAGCGGAGCTGCAGGCCAAGCGCAACAGCATGCGCTACATCTGGTTACCACTGCTGCCGCTCATCATGCTCGCAACCAAGGCGGTGGTTGAACCCTCCACCCTGGGCAACGACGTGATCGGCCAGGCCATGACCCTGACCCTGCTGGGGCTGGCCGCCTATCTGGTGTTCCCCATCTCCCGCGCCCGCATCAAGGGCGAGGCGAGCATGCAGAAGTCGCTGATCGCCATTGCCCTGGCGCTGGCACCGGTGGCGCTGATCGTGCTGGCCGTGCTCGGTTACTACTACACCGCGCTGAAGCTGACCGGTCGCCTGATCGAATCCTTCTACCTCATCATCATCTGGAGCCTGGTCTACCGCACCGCCCTGCGTGGTCTGGAGCTGGCTGCCCGTCGTCTGGCCTACCGCCGTGCGGTGGCCAAGCGTGAGCACAAATCTTCGGAAGATGCGGAAGGTGGCGAGTCCATCGAAGAGCAGCCCATGGATCTGGAGGATGTCAGCCAGCAGTCCCTGCGTCTGACCCGTACCGTGCTGATGCTGATCTTCGGTGTCGCCTTCTACTGGCTCTGGTCTGATCTGGTCGCGGTCTTCTCCTACCTCGACAGCATGGTGCTGTGGCACCGCAGTGAAGGCACCGGCGCCAACGCCGTGCTGTTCCCCATCAGCCTGAGTGATGTGCTGATCGGCTTCCTGCTGCTCGGCGGTGCCTGGTCACTGGCGCGCAACCTGCCCGGCTTGCTGGAGGTGCTGGTGCTCTCCAAGCTCAACCTGGCTCAGGGTACCGCCTACGCCATCACCACCATGCTCAACTACGTGCTGATCGGCTTTGGCTCCCTGACCGCTCTCTCCATGATGGGCGTGCAGTGGGACAAGCTGCAGTGGGTAGCGGGTGGTCTGTCAGTCGGTATCGGTTTCGGCATGAAGGAGATCCTCTCCAACTTCGTCTCCGGCATCATCATCCTGTTCGAGCGTCCGGTGCGGATCGGTGACACCGTCACCATCGGCTCCTTCTCCGGTACCGTCTCGCGGATCCGCATTCGCGCCACCACCCTGACCGACTTCGACCGCAAAGAGGTGATCATCCCCAACCAGCAACTGATGACAGAACGGCTCATCAACTGGTCGCTGAGTGACACCGTCACCCGGGTGATCGTGCGGGTGGGCGTGGCGTACGGCTCGGATCTGGAGCTGACCCGCACCCTGCTCAAACAGGCGGCCGACGAAAACAGCCGCGTGCTGAAAGACCCAGCCCCCATCGTCTACTTCCTCACCTTTGGCGCCAGTACTCTGGATCACGAGCTGCGCTTCTTCGTGAGCGAACTGGGGGATCGCAACCCGGCGGTGGACGAGTTGAACCGCAAGATCGACCAGCTGTTCCGCGAGAATGGCATCGAGATCGCCTTCAACCAGATGGATGTCTACATCAAGAACATGCAGGGCGAAGAGCAGAAGGTGGAGTCCAACTCCGCCGCCCTGCCGCCGCCCGCGGAAGATGGCAAGCAGCCAGCCTGATAGCGAACTGCATGAATCTGATGGCAACAGCCGCTCACCCTGGTGAGCGGCTTTTTTATGTTCCCGTTGCCACGACCGTCCACTCAGGCAACCGCCGGAGAGTGATAAATGAGTTTACCCGCTGCGGTCTCTCACCTAATGTAGGCTGACGAACGGGAGAGCAGGGAGCCGCGTTTTCGCCCATGGATGACCAACAACTAGAGCACATTCTGTTTCGCTCCTTTGATGTGATCCCGCTCCCAATCCTGGTGTCCGAGTCGACAGCCAGCCAGGGTCATATGTCACCCGACCGGATCCCCCTGCGTCGCCATCTCTTCCTCAACAGGGCCTTTCGCGAACAGCTGGGCTATGAGCTGCAGGATCTGCCGGACATGGAGAGCTGGTTTCACCTCGCCTATCCCGATGAGAGCTATCGCAACTCGGTAATTCAGGCTTGGCATAACCAGATAGAGCAGAGCCTGCACCATGGACTGGAGGTCGCCGAGATGCCGGCGCTGATTCGATGCAAGAGTGGCCACTCTCGCTGGTTTATCGTCACCGCCCAGCTGGGGGCAGATGCCATCCCGGATAGCCATATCGTCACCTTTCGCGATATCCACGACCTGCAATGCATGGTAGAAGAGGTGAGCCGCCTCTCCTGCACCGATCCCCTCACCGAACTGACCAACCGGCGTGGCGCCCAGCAACAGCTGCAGGCTCTCTGGTTGCAGGGCCAGCCCCTCTCGGTGGTGTTGGGAGATATCGACCATTTCAAGCAGGTCAATGACCGCTACGGCCATCCTGCGGGCGATGCCGCACTCTGCGCCGTCGCCCATGCCATGGCGGGCCAGTTGTTGCCCGGGGAAAGCCTGGCCCGTTGGGGTGGAGAGGAGTTTCTGTTGATCCTGCCAGACTGCAGCCTTGAGCAGGCGGCACAACGTGCCGAGCAACTGCGCCAGCATGTCAGTACCACCCGCTTGCCATGGCAAGGAGAACAGATCGCGCTAACCATCAGTCTGGGGTGTGCCGGCATGAAGGGTCAGGAGAGCATCGACTATCTGCTGATGATGGCAGACCGGGCCCTTTATCAGGCGAAGGAGCAGGGACGTAACCGGGTGGTCATCTCGGCACAATAGCCTGATAGCCAGAAAGGGAAGCTCGCATGCAACCATAAAAAAACCGAAGCACCAGGCTTCGGTTTTTTACTGCGGCAACTGGCATAGGCCAGCCGACCATTACTTCTTGATACGGATAACCGGAGTCTCGCCCACAGTCACGGCACCAGTCATCTTCACCAGCTCTTTGATCTCGTCCATGTTGGAGATGACCACCGGAGTCAGGGTAGATTTGGCTTTTGCTTCCAGAACGGCCAGATCGAATTCGATGATGGTGTCACCGCGCTTGACCTGCTGGCCTTCCTGAGCGATACGCTTGAAGCCTTCGCCTTTCAGTTCAACGGTGTCGATACCGAAGTGAACGAACAGCTCGATCCCAGAGTCGGACTCCAGAGAGAACGCATGGTTGGTCTCGAAGATTTTGCCGATGGTGCCGTCGCACGGAGCAACCATCTTGTTGCCAGCCGGCTTGATGGCGATGCCGTCACCCACGATCTTCTCGGCGAAGACAACGTCAGGCACATCTTCGATCGGCACGATTTCGCCAGACAGCGGAGCAAAGATTTCGATGCCGCCGGTATCAGCGCTATCGTCGGACACCAGTTTCTTCAGTTTGTCGAACAGACCCATAGTAAAAGCTCCTAAAGATGATTTGTCGCTGTTTGCAGCCGATCTTAGCAGACTGCCTTCTGCTTGATAAAGTTATCTACGCACGCTTCGATTTCAGCAGCGGTGGCAAAGCTCAATGCCTGGTCAGCCATTGCCTTCACATCTTCGAAGCTGGTGTTGCGGATAAGCTTCTTGATACGCGGTACAGAGATGGCGCTCATGGAGAACTCATCCAGACCCATACCCAGCAGCAGCAGAGTGGCGCGCTCGTCACCAGCCAGTTCACCACACATACCGGTCCACTTGCCTTCGGCGTGGGACGCATCGATAACCATCTTGATCAGGGTCAGGACGGAGGGTGACAGCGGGTTGTACATAGCAGAGATCATCTCGTTACCACGGTCGACGGCCAGAGTGTACTGGGTCAGGTCGTTGGTACCGATACTGAAGAAATCCACTTCCTTGGCCAGATGATGAGCCATCACGGCAGCGGCCGGGGTCTCGATCATGATACCCACTTCGATGGATTCATCAAAGGCTTTGCCTTCAGCACGCAGTTCGGCTTTCAGGGTCTCTACGGTCGCTTTCAGGCTACGGAACTCTTCGACAGAGATGATCATCGGGAACATGATGCGCAGTTTGCCGAAGGCAGACGCACGCAGAATGGCCCTCAGCTGAGCGTGCATGATGTCTTCGCGGTCGAAGAAAATACGCACGGCACGCCAGCCCAGGAAGGGGTTCATCTCTTTCGGGAAATTCATGTACGGCAGCTCTTTGTCGCCGCCAATGTCCATGGTACGCACGATGATCGGCTGATCCGGCATCGCTTCGGCCACTTCTTTGTAGGCTTTGAACTGCTCGTCTTCGGTCGGCAGCGCGTCACGGTCCATGAACAGGAACTCGGTACGGTACAGACCCACGCCTTCGGCGCCATTACGGATGGCACCTTCGGTATCCTTGACGGTACCGATGTTGGCGCACACTTCGACCTGGTGACCATCCAGCGTGATGGCAGGCAGATCTTTCAGCTTGGCCAGCTCATCTTTCTCGGCCTGGAACTGAGCCTGGAACTTCTTGGCTTCGTTCAGCTGTTCAGCGGTCGGATTGATGATGATCTGGTTATTGATCGCATCCAGCACCAGCATGTCACCGTTCTTGACGCGCTCGGTGATGTCGTTGGTGCCTACCACGGCCGGCAGCTCCAGGGAGCGGGCCATGATGGAGGTGTGAGAGGTACGGCCACCGATATCGGTGACGAAACCCAGCACATATTTCAGGTTGATCTGAGCGGTTTCAGACGGGGTCAGGTCTTTGGCGACCAGGATCACCTCTTCGTCGATGGTGCTCAGGTTGACAACGGCGATGCCCAGCACGTTCTTCACCAGACGGGTACCGATGTCACGGAAGTCGGTGGCGCGCTCGCGCAGATAGGGGTCATCCAGCTCGGCCATCATCTTGGCGTACTGCTCGATCACCTCATAGATGGCTTTGTCGGCGGATGCCTTGTTCTCTTTGATGAAGGATTTGATATCCCCTTCCAGCTCCTCATCTTCGAGCAACATGATGTGGCCTTCGAAGATGGCCTCTTTTTCCTCACCGAAGGTGCGACCGGCCATCTCTTTGATGGCTTCCAGCTGGGCAGCTGACTTGGTACGAGCTTCGAGGAAACGGTTGATCTCGCCATCAATCTGATCAGCAGAGATTTTGCCCTGATTGATAACGATTTCATCTTCTTTAAGAAGAAGCGCCTTACCGAATGCGATACCGGGGGACGCAAGAATGCCAGATATCATAATCCTTCCTATTAAAACGACTGTGGGGGAGGAATCTAAAGCTGGATTACTCCAGCTCGTCCATCAGGGCAACCAGCTTCTCAACAGCTTGCTGAGCATCCGGGCCATCAGCCTGGATAGTTACGTTGGTACCCTTGGTCAGGCCCAGGGTCTGCAGCTTGAACAGGCTCTTGGCGCTGGCGGACTTGCCACCGGAGACCACAGTGATCTCGCTTTGGAATTCTTTGGCTTCTTTCACGAACTGAGCTGCCGGACGGGTGTGCAGGCCGTTTTCAGCAGTAATAACAACAGACTTCTCGTACATGGTTTCACCCCATATTATTGATATTTTTTGGTGGATTGGTCGTTTTTGAAGCAACCTGACCCACCGTGTCAGTATGGATATGTTGTAAAGTAACGAAAGCAGACCCGCAATGGTTTAATCCAGGTCAAGTTTCTGTGCAGTAATCGGCACGCTGGTTGGCAATTTTCAGTTATTGGGCTACAAGCCGCATCAGGACTGGCTTGAAATTATTTTATAACGAAAAATAACACTTTGTTACTTTGTGATACCCAGCCAGCAAACACCGCGTGACGCCGCACAGGATATGAGATTTATCACAGAATGTCTGCTTTTTTTCTCACTCCCAAGCTTGTTATTTTACCCCAAAAAATAAGGACCAAGTGACACTATCAGGGGTTGAGTCTAGCCCATAAAGAAGCGGCGCTCTTGGGAGCGCCGCTGTTTTGAAAGATTCCGATCAGTTACTGCTGCAGTTCCTGCTCGCTGAACACCCCGGCAAACAGGGCGCTGGAGAGGTAACGCTCCGCGGCGCTCGGTAGGATAACGACTATCGTTTTTCCTTCAAACTCCGGCTGCTCGGCCAGACGGCTGGCTGCCACCACAGCAGCACCGGAGCTGATACCGGCCAGGATCCCCTCCTCCTCCATCAGGCGGCGAGCCATCTCGATAGCTTCGTCACTGGTCACCTGCTCGACCCGGTCAATCAGGGAGAGGTCGAGGTTGCCCGGGATAAAGCCGGCGCCGATACCCTGGATCTTGTGGGGGCCCGGTTTGATCTCTTCACCGGCCAACTTCTGGCTGATGACCGGCGACTCGGCAGGTTCGACCGCAACAGAGACCACCGCCTTGCCCTGGGTCTTCTTCAGGTAGCGGGAGACACCGGTAATGGTGCCGCCGGTACCGACCCCGGCCACGAACACATCCACCTCACCGTCAGTGGCATCCCAAATCTCGGGGCCAGTGGTCTTTTCGTGGATCTCCGGGTTGGCCGGGTTTTCAAACTGTTGCAACAGCACGTATTTGCCCGGCTCGGACTCGAGGATCTCGTTGGCCTTGGCAATGGCCCCTTTCATTCCAAGCGGTCCTTCGGTCAGCACCAAATTGGCACCGAGCGCCTTGAGCAGCTTGCGGCGCTCCAGACTCATGGTTGCCGGCATGGTCAGGGTAATGGGATAGCCGCGAGCAGCCGCAACAAATGCCAGAGCAATACCCGTGTTGCCGCTGGTGGGCTCGATGATCTCCTTACCCTTGGTCAGGATGCCACGCTTCTCGGCATCCCAGATCAGGTTGGCGCCGATCCGGCACTTGACGCTGAAGCTGGGGTTGCGGCTCTCGATCTTGGCCAGCACGCGGCCTTTGGTAACACGGTTGAGACGAACCAGCGGGGTGTGACCGATAGTCTGGCTGTTGTCCTCAAAAATTTTGCTCATGGTGCTATCCCTGTGTTTGTTACGACGATGAAACAAGATTACCCTGTGGTTTCTGAATGAGAAGTGACTATTCGTTATAACCATATGGTATTACAACATATAGATCTTATTCTCTCTGGCCCCTGACTCCGGGAGCCAATCGTCAAAGGAACCGACGTTATGGGATTTTCAGGAAGCAGCCAGTATCTCGCCTCCGATGCATTGAAGATGGCGGTCAATGCCGCCATCACCCTCGAAAAACCGCTGCTGATCAAAGGGGAGCCAGGCACCGGCAAAACGGTGCTGGCAGAAGCGGTCGCCAATCATCTTGGCACCGATCTCATTGCCTGGCATATCAAGTCCACCACCAAGGCCCAGCAGGGACTCTACGAATATGATGCGGTGGCCCGGCTGCGCGACTCACAGCTCGGCGATCCCAGAGTGGCCGATATCAGCCACTACATTCGTCAAGGCAAGCTGTGGCAGGCTTTTAGCGCCGAGCAGCGACCTGTGCTGCTGATCGACGAGATCGACAAGGCCGACATCGAATTCCCCAACGATCTGCTGCTGGAGCTGGATCGGATGGAGTTCGACGTCTACGAGACCGGCGAGCGAGTCAAGGCGCGCCAGCGGCCGGTGGTCATCATCACCTCCAACAACGAAAAAGAGCTGCCGGATGCCTTCCTGCGCCGCTGTTTCTTCCACTACATCCGCTTCCCCGACAAGGCCGAGATGCAGGCCATCGTCAAACTCCACTACCCCGACCTCAAGGAGAGCCTGCTTGGCGAGGCAATGGATCTCTTCTTCGAGCTGCGCGAGGTAGAGGGGCTGCGCAAGAAACCCTCCACCTCGGAGCTGCTGGACTGGATCCGCCTGCTCTTGGCCGACGATATCGCCCCCGAGGCGATGCGTGCCCGCGAGCCCGGCAAGCTGGTGCCCGCGCTATATGGCGCCCTGCTCAAGACCGAGCAGGATCTGCATCTCTTCGAGAAGCTCGCCTTTCTGGCCCGGCGCGGCAGCTGACCCATGCTGATCGACTTTTTTACCCACCTGCGCCGCCACAAACTCCCGTGCAGCCTGCGTGAGCTGCTGGACTTGCACGCCGCACTGGCTGCCCGGCTGGTCGCTGTCGATATGGACGAGTTCTACCAGCTCTCCCGCTGCCTGCTGGTAAAAGACGAGGCCCACTACGATCGCTTCGATCGCGCCTTCGCCGAATACTATGAGGGGCTGGAAGCGATTCCCCTGCTGCCGGAGAGCCTGCCCGAGGAGTGGCTGCGCAAGGAGTTCGAACGGCTGTTGAGCCCAGAGGAGAAGGCGCTGCTCAAATCCCTTGGCGGACTCGACAAGCTGATTGAAACCCTTAACCAGCGATTACGCGAGCAGAAAGAGCGCCACGCCGGCGGCAACAAGTGGGTGGGGACTGGTGGCAGCAGCCCGTTTGGCCACGGCGGTTTTCACCCCGAGGGGGTGCGCATGGGTGGAGAGGGGCAGCACGGCAAGGCGGCCAAGGTGTGGGAGGCCAGACATTATCGCAACTTCAGCGACGACTCACCGCTTGGCCAGCGCGCCATTCAGCTCGCGCTGCGCAAACTCAGACGCTGGGTGCGCAAAGGCAATCCCGACGAGCTGGATCTCGACGACACCATAAAAAGTTCTGCCCGCCAGGGCTGGCTCGATGTGAAACTGCGGCCCGAGCGCCACAACGGGGTGAAGCTGTTGGTTTTCTTCGATGTGGGAGGCTCCATGGATGCCCACGTGGCCGAGGTGCAGCGCCTCTTCTCCGCCCTGCGCCACGAGTTCAAGCATCTGGAGTACTTCTATTTTCACAACTGCCTCTACGACTTCGTCTGGAAGGATAACGAGCGCCGCTTTGAGGAGCGGTTCGATACCCTGCGGCTACTGCGCACCTACGGCAGCGACTACCGGGTGATCCTGGTGGGGGATGCCACCATGGGCCCCTACGAGATCACCTGGCCAGGCGGCAGTGTCGAGCAGTGGAACGAAGAGTCGGGTCAGGTGTGGCTTACCCGCTTGCAGCAGCACTTTCCCAAACTGGTGTGGATCAACCCCACCCCGCGCCGGGAGTGGCTCTGGCATCCCTCCATCAAGCTGATGAATGACGTGGTTGGCGGGCGAATGCATCCGCTGACCCTGGCGGGTCTCGCTGCGGCGATCGACCAGCTGTAACCCTCTCTACCCTATAAACCGACAAGCCGGGAACGCCCCCGGCGAGGAGCAAAGATGACCTCTATCGTGATCAGTGGCTCAGGCCTCTATACCCCACCCTTTGCCGTCAGCAATGAAGAGCTGGTGGCTGCCTTCAACCAGTATGTGGATCTCTACAACGAGGAGAACGCCTCTGCCATCGACGCCGGCCAGCTCCCCGCCAAGCAGCACTCCAGCTGCGAGTTCATCGAGAAGGCCTCCGGCATCAAGAGCCGTTATCTGGTGAGCCGCGAGGGGGTGCTCAACCCCGATATCATGCAGCCGCTGCTGGCGGAGCGGCCCGATGAGATGCCCTCCATCATGGTGGAGATGGCGGTGGCCGCCGCCGAGCAGGCGCTGATCGCCGCCGGTCGCGAGCCCGGCGAGATCGATCTGGTGATCGTCGCCGCCTCCAACATGCCGCGCCCCTACCCAGCGCTGGCCATCGAGCTGCAGCACTATCTGGGGGCGAGCGGCATGGCCTTTGATATGAACGTGGCCTGCTCGTCTGCCACCTTCGGCATCAAGACAGCCGCCGACATGCTGGCGGCAGGCACAGCCAACGTGGCGTTGGTGGTCAATCCGGAGATCTGCTCGGGGCACCTCAATTTTCGCGATCGCGATAGCCACTTTATCTTCGGTGATGCCTGCACCGCGGTGCTGCTGGAGCGGGAGGCCGATTGCAAGGTGGCCAATCCGTGGCAACTGGTGGCCAGCAAGCTGGTGACCCAGTACTCCAACAACATCCGCAACAACTTCGGCTTTCTGAACCGGCTGAGCCCGCGCACCCGCTACAGCGACGACAAGCTGTTCCGCCAGCAGGGGCGCAAGGTGTTCAAGGAGGTGTTACCGCTGGTGTGCGACCAGATAGCCAACCAGCTCGATGAGCAGGGCTGGCCCGCCGAGAGCCTGAACCGGCTCTGGCTCCATCAGGCCAACCTCACCATGAACCAGTTCATCGGTCGCAAGCTGCTCGGTCACGATGCCAGCCAGCAGGAGGCGCCGATCATTCTCGACAGCTACGGCAACACCAGCTCGGCAGGCTCCATCATTGCGTTTCACCTTCACAACGGTGACCTTCCTGCCGGGGCCCGCGGCGTCCTCTGCTCGTTTGGTGCCGGTTACTCCATCGGCAGTCTGCTGCTACAACGACAGTAACAGAGTGCGCGGGGAAAATGGCCCGCGCCCTGCACTCTGGTTGGGGCTTGGTACTGTTTCGCCACTAGCCCCTCTCCCGGCCCCCCTTGCGAGAGGAGAAGATGGGCATAAGAGAGTGGTCAGACCATAACTATTGACCCGAAAACGCCAGAACACAGTGACAACGGATACCGACAAGCCATTGATGAAAAACTTATTTTTCAGATTCGTTGCAATTTTTGAGTACCATGGTGCAACGGGCCGCTATCTGGATCACAAGATGACAGGAAAAGGCGGCAATTTGTCATCCTTTGCCAATGATGGCTTCCAATGAATTCGAGGTTTGCTATCATCCGGAGACATTTCTAATCTGTCGCCGGCTACAAAAGAATCCCCCTCATGTACACACAGTTCTTCGGCCTATCTGAACCGCCCTTCTCTATCTCGCCCAATCCCAAATACCTCTATATGAGTGAGCGCCACGGCGAAGCCCTTGCTCACCTCAACTACGGATTGCAGGATGGCGGCGGCTTTGTGCTGCTGACCGGCGAAGTGGGCACTGGCAAAACCACCGTCTCCCGCTGCCTGTTGCAGCAGTTGCCAGCAGAGACCGAGATCGCCTACATCCTCAACCCCTCCCTGACCGAACGGGATCTGCTGGCCGCCATCTGTGACGAGTTTCAACTCCCCTACCCCGCCGAGGCTGGGATCAAGCAACTGTTCGACCTGATCCGCGACCACCTGCTGGCCAACCTGACCGCAGGCAAGCGCAGCGTGGTACTGGTGGATGAGGCCCAACATCTGTTGCCCGGGGTATTGGAGCAGTTGCGTCTGCTGACCAACCTGGAAACCGACGAGAAAAAACTGCTGCAAATCGTGCTGATCGGCCAACCCGAACTGCAACAGATGCTGCGCCTGCCCCTGTTGCGCCAACTGGCCCAGCGCATCACCGCCCGCTACCACCTGCTGCCCCTCTCCGCCACCGATGTGGATGCCTACGTCCGCTTCCGGCTGCAAGTAGCCAGTTGTGTGCAGCCCATTTTTACCCCCAGAGCGATCCAGACGCTGCATCGGCTCTCCGGCGGCATTCCGCGCCTGATCAACCTCATCTGCGATCGCGCCCTGCTCGCAGCCTTCGCCCGTGGCAGCTACAAGATTGTCCACAGCGATATCAGCCAGGCCGCCTTCGAGGTCAATGGCGTTCGGGACGAAGGGAGCTGGGCCTCCGGTCTGATGGTGACGCTGGCGGGCGCCCTGCTGGTGGCCGCAGGCTGGTGGAGCTGGCAATTTTTCGGCGTGTTCCCCACCCGTCCGGTAGTCAAGGTCGAGGTGCCTGTCACCGTTGACGAAACCGCCGAGCAGCAGGAGCAGCTGACCGAGGCGATCAATCAGGCCATCGACCCCGACAGCGCCATGCAGAATCTCTATCGGGTCTGGGGTTATGAACCGGAACCGTTCGAGGCAACATGTGACAACGCGCCCCGTGCCGGTCTGCGCTGTCAGGAGGGAGAGGCAAGCCTCGACGAGCTGCGCGCCCTGCAGTATCCCGCCATGATCACGCTCACTGACCAGAATGGCGGTCTCTATTACGCCACCCTGGTCAATCTGGGGCCAAGCAAGGCCAGCCTGATGATCGGCAACCAGAGCTGGCAAGTGGATCGCCAGTGGCTCACCGACAACTGGGGTGGCAGCTATACCCTGCTCTGGCGCATGCCGAAAGGGGGCGTCAGCCTGATCGCCAGCAATGCCGGACAGACCCAGATCCAGTGGCTCGACAACGCCCTGAGCCGAGCATTGCAACAACCCGAACGCAAGGTGCGCCGTTTCGATGGCGAGCTCAAGACCAAACTGCAGCAGTTCCAGCGGGATCAGGGGCTCACCCCTGATGGCATCGCCGGCAGCAACACCCTGCTGCGGCTCAACGCTCTCTCCGGCGAACCCATGCCAAGACTGGAGGAGGCCTCCTGATGTCTACCCTGCTCAATGCTCTGCGCCGTGCCCAGCAGCCTTCGCAACAGAGCCATATTCCCGCCATGGGGCTAGCAGTAGCCCGCGAAGAGACGCAACCCGCGCGCCGTATCGGCTGGCTGCTGGCCCCCCTTGCCCTGCTACTGGGGGCGGGTGCCAACTATGGCTGGCATCTAATCCACCTGCGTCCCATCGAGGAGAAGGTGGAGGTAAAAGAGGTGATTGCCTCCCCCTTCGTGCGGGTTGAGCCCAAGGCGATGGTGACCCGTCCGCTGCCCCCGCCCCTGCCGGAACCTGTGGTGCAGCAGCCCAGGGTTGCTGCGGCTGCCAGCAATCCGGCAACCAGTCGACCGACCTTGGCCGAACAGCTGATGCGCGCCCTCAACGAAACACCGCTGCAACAGGAATCGGGTACAGTTCCCCAAGGCGTGCAGCCGGCCCAGCTGATGTCGCTGAATGCCGCTCCGCTTTCGGTTCGCCAGCAAGTGCCCGCATTCAGCTATGGCTCCCATGTGTTCTCATCCAATCCGGCCAAGCGGGCCGTGGTGCTCAATGGCCGGGAATATCGGGAAGGAAGCGAAATCGCCCCCGGAGTCCTGCTCGCCACCATAGACCAGCAGTACATTGTGCTGCAGGTCGGAGGCCAGAGCGTAACCCTCAAGGCGTTGCAGGATTGGCGAGGGTGAGTACGCACCTGTCCCTGATGATCGCTGGCCAGCAGGATGCGCCTCACCTGAGTGACACTTTTATGAGCATTCAAAGGGTTACGGTGTGATGAAATATCCATTTTTACAGTTTGGTGTGCCCGGACCCGTTGTGTCACAGCACGCAGCCGTACACAATACGCAGCCGCCCCAGAACCTGGAATTTGTTGATTAATATGACGCTACGATTCAGGGATGACATCTTGACCCTGCTGCTGGCCCGGTGCCGGCAGCTTCCTTTGACTCGCGTCACTGGAGTGTTCTTTCTGGCGCTGCTGTTGATGCTGGCACAACAGAGCGCAGCACTCACCTGGCGCTTGCTCACCCTGGCAAACCCGCAATCCAGCCAGCCGTGGCAACCTTCCACCGTAGCGGTCAGCGGCCAGAGCAGCCCGCGCCTTGAGCTGGATGAGGTAAGCCGACTGGCGCTGTTTGGCAAGGCGATCCCCAAGGCGCAGGCCAAAGCCGCAGTGGCCGCCAATGCGCCGCGTACCCAGCTCAATGCCCAACTCAACGGGGTGCTGGCCAGCTCAGATCCATCCAAATCCATCGCTATCATCGCCATGTCCGGCATCCAGAACTCATATGGTATTGGCGACATGATTGACGGCACCCAGGCGCGGATCCGGCAGGTCTATCCGGATCGGGTGATCATCGAGCGGGATGGCCGCGACGAGACCCTGATGCTGGATGGCGAGGAGTATGGCAAGCCGCTGCCGCAAACCAACTCTGCTCCTCTTGGCTCCCTGCGCAGCGAGCTGATGGCCGACCCGGGCAAGATCACCGATTACCTCAATATTTCACCGGTTCAAGTGGATGGCCGCATGACCGGCTATCGCCTCAACCCGGGCCCCCATCCGGAATTTTTCAACCAGAGCGGGCTGCAGGCCAATGACCTGGCCATCAGCATCAACGGGCTGGATTTACGGGACAACATGCAAGCCATGCAGGCGATGCAGCAGCTGGCTGGCGCAACGGAAATGACAGTGACCGTCGAGCGACAGGGCGAACAGTTCGATGTCTATGTGCGCTTGTCAGAATAATGATTTGGAGTCGTACCAATAATGACAACTAAAGGGAAAGGCTGGCGTCTGGCCACTATCGCAGCGGCACTGATGATGGCGGGCTCAGCCTGGGCCACCGAATACTCTGCCAGTTTCAAGAACACCGACATTGAAGAGTTCATCAATACGGTGGGCAAGAACCTCAATAAAACCATCATCATAGAGCCCTCGGTGCGCGGCAAGATCAACGTGCGCAGCTACGACCTGCTCAACGAGGAGCAGTACTACCAGTTCTTTCTGAGCGTACTCGACGTCTACGGCTTTGCCGTGGTGCCGATGGATAACGGCGTGCTCAAGATACTGCGCTCACGGGATGCCAAGACCTCCGCCATTCCGGTGGTGGATGGCAGCAACCCGGGCATGGGCGACGAGATGGTGACCCGGGTCGTGCCGGTGCGCAACGTCTCGGTGCGTGAACTGGCTCCCCTGCTGCGCCAGCTCAACGATAACGCCGGTGGTGGCAATGTGGTGCACTACGAGCCCTCAAACGTGCTGCTCATCACCGGCCGCGCTGCCGTGGTCAATCGTCTGGTGGAAGTGGTCAACCGGGTCGACCGTGCTGGCGATCAGGATGTGGACATCATCAAGCTCAAGTTTGCCTCGGCGGGCGAGATGGTTCGCTTGGTGACCAACCTCAACAAGGATGGCAATCCGCAAGGAGGCACCGCCTCCCTGCTGCTCTCCCCCAAGGTGGTGGCTGACGAGCGCACCAACTCGGTGGTAGTGAGTGGAGAGCCGAAAGCGCGCGCCCGCATCATCCAGATGGTACGCCAGCTCGACCGTGACCTGCAGAGTCAGGGCAATACTCGGGTCTTCTATCTCAAATATGGCAAGGCCAAGGACATGGTCGATGTGCTCAAGGGGGTCAGCTCCAGCATCGAGGCCGACAAGAAAGGGGGTGGCAGCGCAGCCGCTACCAGTGGCGGCAGTATCGGCGGCGGCAAGCTGGCCATCTCGGCCGACGAGACTACCAATGCTCTGGTCATCACCGCCCAACCAGACGTGATGGCCGAGCTCGAACAGGTCATCGCCAAGCTCGACATCCGCCGCGCCCAGGTGCTGGTAGAGGCGATCATCGTCGAAATGCAGGATGCCGATGGCCTCAACCTCGGCGTCCAGTGGGGCAATGCCAATGGCGGCGGTACCCAGTTCACGAACACAGGGCTCCCCATCACTGGTGCCATCGCCGCGGGCAAGGATTACCAGAATGGCAAGACCGATGGTGCTGCCAAGTTGCTAGAGAGCTTTAACGGGATGGCTGCCGGT
This sequence comes from Aeromonas sp. 600774, assembly GCF_049175075.1. Lineage (NCBI taxonomy): Bacteria > Pseudomonadati > Pseudomonadota > Gammaproteobacteria > Aeromonadales > Aeromonadaceae > Aeromonas > Aeromonas sp. 600774. The sequence continues at coordinate 55,201 of NZ_JAAKUJ010000002.1, read as the reverse complement.
TTCTATCACGGCGACTGGGCCATGCTGGCGACGGCGCTGGCCTCCAATACCAAGAACGATATTCTCTCCACCCCGAGTATCGTCACCATGGATAACAAGGAGGCCTCCTTCAACGTCGGTCAGGAGGTTCCGGTCCAGAGCGGCTCACAGACCTCCACTACCAGTGATCAGGTGTTCAGCACTATCGAGCGCAAGACAGTGGGCACCAAGCTGACGGTCACGCCGCAGATCAATGAAGGGGATTCGGTGCTGCTCAACATCGAGCAGGAAGTCTCGAGCGTGGGTAAACAGGCAACAGGAACAGACGGTCTGGGACCCACCTTCGATACCCGTACCGTCAAGAACTCCGTGCTGGTAAAGAGTGGCGAAACCGTGGTGCTGGGCGGCCTGATGGATGAGCAGACCAAGGAGGAGATCTCCAAGGTACCACTACTCGGCGATATCCCGGTACTGGGCTATTTGTTCCGTTCTACCGCCAACAGTACCTCCAAGCGCAACCTGATGGTCTTTATCCGGCCCACCATCTTGCGCGATGCGGACGTCTACTCCGGCATCTCCAGTAACAAGTACAGTCTGTTCCGCGCAGAGCAGCTCAATGCGGCCTCGCAGGAGGGCTACCTCACCTCCCCCGCCCGTCAGGTATTGCCCGCCTACGGTCAGGATGTGATGGTATCACCCGAGCTGCAAAAAGAGATTCAGAAGCAGATCAACGAGATGCAGAACAGACAGCAGAGCGCCGTCGAAACCACCACCCCCTTTGTGCAGAGCCGTCCCTGATGAGTGCCTACCATCTTGACGGCGGCGAGTTGCCGCCCCCGCTGCCGGAGCTGCCCTTTGCCTTTGCCCGCAATTTCGGGGTGATCCTGATTGAGCGGGAAGGGGCACCTGTGTTGCAGTGCCGCCCCGGCGTCACCCCGCAAGCCCTGCTGGAAGTACGGCGGGTAGCGGGTTGCAGCTTCGCGGTGGAGCAGCTCGACAACGAGTCCTTCGAAGAGCTGCTGATGGCCCACTATCAGCGCGACTCCTCCGAGGCACGTCAGCTGATGGAAGATCTCGGCAACGAGATGGACTTCTTCGCGCTGGCCGAAGAGCTGCCCCAGAGCGAAGACCTGCTGGACGCAGATGACGACGCCCCCATCATTCGCCTCATCAACGCTATGCTGAGCGAGGCGATCAAGGAGGAGGCCTCAGATATCCATATCGAGACCTTCGAGCGGGCACTGGTGATCCGGTTTCGCATCGATGGGGTGCTGCGGGAGATCCTGCGCCCCCATCGCAAGCTGGCCTCGCTCCTGGTCTCGCGGATCAAGGTCATGTCGCGGATGGATATCGCCGAGAAGCGGGTGCCGCAGGATGGCCGTATCTCGCTGCGTATCGGCGGCCGCGCCGTCGATGTGCGGGTCTCCACCATGCCGTCCAGTTACGGCGAGCGGGTGGTATTGCGTCTCTTGGACAAGAACAACGTGCGCCTCGAGCTCAAGCAGCTGGGGATGACCGCGGCCAACCGCACCATCATCAGCGAGCTTATTCGCAAGCCCCACGGCATTATTCTGGTCACCGGCCCGACCGGTTCCGGTAAATCCACCACCCTCTATGCGGCGCTGTCTGAAATCAACTCGCGGGATCGCAACATCCTGACCGTCGAAGATCCCATCGAATATGACCTCGAAGGGGTGGGCCAGACCCAGGTCAACACCAAGGTGGACATGACCTTCGCCCGCGGCCTGCGCGCCATCCTGCGTCAGGATCCGGATGTGGTGATGGTGGGGGAAATTCGTGACCTCGAGACCGCCCAGATCGCGGTACAGGCCTCCCTCACCGGTCACCTGGTGATGTCGACCCTGCACACCAATACCGCCATCGGCGCCATCACCCGGATGCGGGACATGGGGATCGAGCCCTTCCTGCTCTCCTCCTCCCTGCTGGCGGTGCTGGCCCAGCGGCTGGTGCGCACCCTCTGCCCCGATTGCCGCGCCCCGCGCCCGGCCACCGAGCAGGAGCGTCTCGCCATGGGCATCAAGCTGGAGCCGGATCAGCCTATCTGGCATCCGGTGGGCTGCGAACAGTGCAACCACACCGGCTATCGCGGTCGCACCGGCATCCACGAACTGGTGGTGGTTGACGAGGCGGTGCGTGAAGCCATTCACGGTGCCAGCGGCGAGATGACCATTGAACGGCTGATCCGCGGCCACACCCCCAGCATCCGCCGCGATGGCATCGACAAGGTGCTCAAGGGGCAGACCAGCCTCGAAGAGGTACTGCGCGTGACCCGGGAAGATTGAGATGGCGGCATTCGAATACAAGGCCCTCGATAACAAGGGGCGTAGCAAGAGCGGCGTGATGGAGGGCGACTCGGCCCGTCAGGTACGCCAGCTGCTGCGCGAGCAGGGGCTCACCCCGCTCGAGGTCAACGAGACCACCGAGAAGGCGAAACGGGAGGCAACCCGCTTCGCCCTGTTCCGTCGCGGTGCCAGCACTGCCGAGCTGGCCCTGATCACTCGCCAGCTGGCCACCCTGGTCGGTGCCGGTCTCACCATCGAAGAGGCGCTCAAGGCGGTGGCCGAGCAGTGCGAAAAGGCCCACTTGCGCTCTCTGGTGGCGACCGTGCGCAGCAAGGTAGTGGAAGGTTATTCGCTGGCCGACTCGCTGGGGGCCTTTCCCCATGTGTTCGACCAGCTGTTTCGCTCCATGGTGGCGGCCGGTGAAAAGTCGGGCCATCTGGAAAAAGTGCTCAACCGCCTCGCTGACTACACCGAGCAGCGCCAGCATATGCGCACCAAGCTGCTGCAGGCGATGATCTACCCCATCGTATTGACCTGCGTCGCCATCGGGGTTATCTCGATCCTGCTCACCGCCGTGGTGCCCAAGGTGGTTGCCCAGTTTGAACACATGGGTCAGCAGCTGCCGGGCACCACCCGTTTTCTCATCGGCACCAGCGAACTGATGCAGGCATACGGCCTCTGGTTCCTGCTGCTGATCTTCCTCGGCAGCTTTGTCTGGCGCTGGTGGCTCACCGACGAGAAGCGCCGCCGGCGCTGGCATCAGGTGCTGCTCGGCCTGCCGGTGATTGGCCGGGTCAGCCGCGGTCTCAACACCGCCCGTTTCGCCCGCACTTTAAGCATTCTCAACGCCAGTGCGGTGCCGCTGCTGGAGGGGATGAAGATCGCCGGTGAAGTGCTCTCCAACGACTTTGCCAGAATGCGCATTCTCGAGGCCGCCGAACGGGTGCGCGAAGGGACCAGTCTGCGCAAGTCGCTGACCGAGACCAAAATTTTCCCGCCCATGATGCTGCACATGATCGCCTCCGGCGAGCAGAGCGGCGAGCTCGACAGCATGCTGGAGCGGGCGGCAGACAACCAGGATCGGGAGTTTGAATCCCAGGTCAATATCGCCCTCGGGGTATTCGAACCCATGCTGGTGGTCTCCATGGCCGGGGTAGTGCTGTTTATCGTGATGTCGATCCTGCAGCCGATCCTCGAGCTCAACAATATGGTGAATATGTAAGTTTCCGGTGTTCGGTGATGCCGCTGGCGGCCCGTCGAACCCACCCAGTGATCACTCTCTGATGGGTCATCCCATCTCATTCGTTACGGAGCAACTCATGAACAAACGTCGTCAATCCGGTTTTACCCTGCTGGAAGTCATGGTGGTCATCGTGATCCTCGGTATTCTGGCCAGCCTGGTGGTGCCCAACCTGATGGGCAACAAGGAGAAGGCTGACCAGCAGAAAGCGGTCTCCGATATCGTGGCGCTGGAAAACGCCCTCGACATGTACAAGCTGGACAACAACCGCTACCCGACCACCGAACAGGGTCTGGAGGCACTGGTGACCAAGCCCTCCATCGATCCGGCACCGCGTAGCTACCGCGATGGCGGCTACATCAAGCGCCTGCCGCAAGATCCCTGGGGCAACCCCTACCAGCTGCTGAGCCCGGGCCAGTTCGGCAAGATCGATATCTTCTCCATGGGTCTGGATGGCGAAGCCGGTACCGATGACGACATCGGCAACTGGAACCTGAAGGATTTCCAATAAGTGATGTGCCGCCACCCCATGCAGTCCGCCTTGCTGGAGCAGCCTGAATGAGGGCTGCACCATCTGCCCGTTGTCAATCCGGCTTTACCCTGCTGGAGGTGCTGCTCGTTGCCATGTTGATGGGTCGGCTTGAGGCTACCGCTATGCAGTTGAGGCTGGTGCCATGAAACATACTCGCCAAGCTGGCTTTACTCTGCTGGAAGTGTTGCTGGTTGCCATGCTGATGGGGCTGGTGGCCACCGCCGTCACCCTCAGCATGGGGGGCGCAAAAGGTGACAGGGAAATCGACAAGCAGGCGCGCCGCCTGATGGCGACCCTGCAACTGGCGCAGGAGTATGCGGTGATGGATGGTCGACTGGTGGGCATTCGCATCGAGGATAACGGCTGGCAGTTTATGCAGCGTCAGGCCAGGGATCGCAAGTGGCTGGCCCTGGCCGGCGACAAACAGCTGGGCCCGGTACAACTGCCCGACGAGATGACCCTGACGCTCGAACTGGAGGGATTTGGCTGGCAGCCGGATCCCGATGAAGAGCGAGAAAAGAAACGGGATGCGAAGGAGCGTACCCCGCAGCTCCTTATCTTCCCCGGTGGTGAACTGACCCCCTTTACCCTTACCTTCAGCCAGCAGGGTGACGATGCGCGTTACACCCGCCTTGTCAGGGGTGACGAGTTTGGACGTCTCACCCTGTTCACCGGCGATGAGGATGAAAAAGGGAACAACCCATCATGAACGCCTGCAGGATGATGTTGTTTGATAAATCTGTGATGGTGGCGCCACCGCTGTGCCAACTACGCCCTCTACAGGTGACACGATGAATGCGCGCGGCATGACGTTACTCGAAGTGATGGTAGCGCTGGCGGTCTTTGCCATTGCCGGTCTCGCGGTCATGAAGACCGCCAGCGAGCACCTCTCGGCCCTCAACTATCTGGAGCAGAAAACCCTGGCCACCTGGGTGGTGGAGAACCAGCTGGTGCAACAGAAGCTCGAGAACAAGTGGCCCGGCAACAGCTGGGTAGAGGGGGAGGAGCAGATGGCGGGCAGTACCTGGTACTGGCGCTATCGTGGCGTCGCGACCAGCGACAGCAACTTCAAGGCACTGGACATGGAAGTGCGCACCGAAGCCAGGGCAGAGAACCCGGTCGCCATGATGCGGACCTATATCAGCCGATGACTCAGCTCTTCACCCGTACACCTCGCCCCATCCGCCAGGCCGGTTTCACCCTGCTCGAAATGCTGGTGGCCATCGCCATCTTCGCCACCCTCAGCATGGGCGCCTATCAGGTGCTGCAGGGAGTGCTCACCAGTGACGAAGTGGCCAAGCGCAAGGAGGCCCGCCTCAACGAATTGCAGCTCGCCTTCACCCTGCTGGAGCGGGATGTCACCCAGATGGTGCCGCGCAGCGGCCGCATCGAGGGGGAGAACAACAAGGTGCTGCTGGCGGCCTCCCGGTTCGGCCAGCAGAGCGATGACTGGGGTATGGCCTTTATGCGCAGCGGCTGGCTCAACCCCGATGGCATGCTGCCCCGCTCCCATCTGCAGCGGGTCGGCTGGCGGCTCAAGGGGCAGACGCTGGAGCGCCTCAGCTACCTCTATCCGGATCCGGTGATCGGCACCGAGCCACGTATCCAGCCGATTCTGACAGGGGTCACCGCCTTTCGCCTCTACTTCTACGACAAGGGCAACTGGAAGGAGGAGTGGACCCAACGCAGCGTGCTCCCCTACGGGCTGGCAGTGGAGCTGGATCTGGAAGATTACGGCACCATTCGTCGTCAGTTTCTGATTGGTGCCGGTGGCCAGCGCGCCGAAGAGAACAGCCAGAGCAGCAACCCCGCTCAAGGGAGCGGCAACGGCAATACCCATGGCGGCAATGGTGACAGCCAGAATGGAGGGGGCGCCAATGGGGGCTAATCTCCCGGGCCGCCAGCGCGGCATGGCACTGCTGGTGGTGCTGCTGATCCTCTCGGTGATGGTAATCATCGCCAGCAATATGAGCGGCCGCCTGCAGCTCGAGCTGCGCCGCACCGCCAACATCACCACAGGTAAACAGGCATGGTGGTATGCCCTCTCGGCTGAGGCGCTGGTGAGCAAGGTACTGGCCCAGGATTTCAAAGACAGCCCAGAGGTGGTGCACCTGGGTCAGAACTGGGCCCGCAAGGATGCCATCTTTCCGGTGGATGATGGCCAGCTCAAGGGCGAGGTGACCGACCTGCAATCCTGCTTCAACCTCAACAGCCTGAGCGTGGCATCGAAGGCGGGGAGCGACGAGGATCTGGCGCAGCAGCCCTATCCGGTGCAAGTGTTTCGCACACTGCTCAAGGAGCTGGCGATGGATGATTACGAGGCAGCCCAGCTCACTGACGCCATCCGCGACTGGACGGACAAGGATACGGTGCTGGTCTCCAGCCTAGGGGCCGAGGATGCCTACTACGAGGGACTCAAGCCTCCCTACCTCACCGCCAACCAGTGGATGCTGGGCAAGGATGAGCTGCGGGCGGTGCGCGGGGTGACGGCCAGGGTCTACGCAAAACTGGCCCCCTACGTCTGCGCCCTGCCAAACGACAAGCTGAAGATCAATATCAACACCCTGCTGCCCGAACACCCCGAGCTGCTGGCAGCCCTCTATCTGGGCAAGATTGGCAGCGATGACGCCAAGCGGGTACTGACCGAGCGGCCGAAGAAGGGGTGGAAAGAGAGCAAGCTGATGACGGATCAGCTGCCCGTACCTCTTGAAACCGTCAAGGGGCTCAAGGAGGCGCTGGTGGTCAAGAGCGACTTTTTCGAGGCCCACGTGGTCGCCGAGGTCGGTGACAACCGCGCCTGGCTGGAGAGCACCTTCCTGCGGGGCAAGGACAACAAGCTGGTCATGCTGCGCCGCCTCAATAGCGGCGCCGAATAAACAACGCTGGCGGGAGCGACTCCCGTCAGGGAAAACATTGGATGCAGCCTGCGGGCTGCGCACCGGTTGCGTGGGCCTGGCCCACACGAACCGGTATCGCAGGAGAGAGAGGCGTGAGCGAGAGTCTGGTCATCCGTCTGGGGACCACTAAACAACAACCGGTCGCCTGGCTGGTCTGGTCGAGTCAGGAGCAGGAGATCATCGCCTCCGGCGAGCTCCCTTCGGCCGATGCGCTGAGCGAACTGCAGGAGCGTGCTGGCGGCCGCCCCGTGGTCACGCTAGTGCCGGGCAGCGATCTGATATTCCGTCGGGTCACCCTGCCAGGACGATACAACCGTCAATCGGCGGCAGCCCTCCCCTATCTGCTGGAGGAGCAGATCGCCTCCGATGTGGATGAGCTGCATCTGGTGGTACTGGCTCACGACGGCCCGCAGGTAGATCTGATGGCGGTGGATCGGCAGAAGATGGCCCAGTGGCTCGGCTGGCTAGAGACGGCAGGACTCAAGGGCCTGCAGCTGTTGCCAGACGTGCTGGCACTGCCGCAGACCACTGATGGCTGGTCTGCGCTGCAACTCGGCAACGAGTGGCTGTTACGCCAGGGCCCCTGTCAGGGGATCGTCGCCGACGAACCGCTGCTCGCCATCTTGCTGGCCGCAGAAGCTGAACCCGTCACAATTTATAGCCACACGCCGGCGCCCGCCATTGCGGCGGCCAACTGGCAGCCGGCCGAACCCGAACTGCCCATGCTGCTGCTAGCCAAAGGGGCCCTCACCTGCCGCGCCAACCTGCTGACCGGCCCCTACCGCCCCCAGACCGAATATGCCCGCTACTGGCTGCAGTGGCGCAAGGTAGTCATTACCGCCGCCCTGTTGCTGCTGGTGGCGCTGGGCCAGCGCGGGGTACAGCTCTATCAGCTCACCGAGCAGGACAAGGCGCTGAAAGCGGAGATCCGCGCCGTCTATACCCGCATCTTCCCGGGAGAGAGCCGCATCGTTAACGTGCGCAGCCAGATGACCCAGCACCTGAAACAGATAGGACAGGCCCCGCAAAACGGCGTGCTGCTGATGCTCACCGAACTGGCCCCCACCTTTGCCGAAGTGCCCGGCCTCAAGCCACAGGTGATGCGTTTTGACGCCAGCCGTCGCGAACTGCGGCTGCAGGTGACCGCCCCCGGTTTTGCCGAGATCGAGCGGTTCCGCGAGCTGGCGGGCAAGCAATTCGAGGTACAGCAAGGCGAGGTGCGCAGCACCGAGGGCAAGGTTGAAGGGGCGCTGGTGCTCAAGGGTAAATCATCATGATGGAAAAATTGCAGGGCTGGTGGCACGGCATCACAGCACGGGAACAGCGGCTGGTGGTCGCAGGCGGCGTTCTGCTGCTGGTCGGCCTCTTCTACTGGAGTGTCTGGCATCCTCTCAACAACCGCATCGCCGAGCGCGAACGCCAGGTGCAAAACCAGCAGCAGACCCTCGCCTGGCTCAAGGAAAAAGGTGAAGTGGTGTTGGCCATGCAAGGGAGTACGGGGAGTCAGATCGACACCAGCGGCACCCTGGAGGGGGTGGTCAACCGCACTGCCTTCAACCACAAGATCAAGATTGCCCGGCTGCAACCCCAGGGGCAGGAGCTGCAGGTGTGGATCGACACGGTCCAGTTTGATGACTTGCTGCTCTGGCTCTCCACCCTGGTGGAGCAGCACGGCATTCAGGTTCAAATCATCGAGATCGCCCGCGAGGATCTGGCCCCGGGTCTGGTCAAGGTCAGACGTTTGCAGTTGAGCCGTCCACAATGAAAAAACGCATCCTGATTGCCAGCCTGTTTCTGGCCACCTATCTGGTCTTCCTGCTCGCCACCCTGCCCGCAGCACTGGTAGCGCGCTATCTGCCGCTGCCTGCCAACATTGCCAACCGGCTGAAACTGGAAGGGGTGAGCGGCACCCTCTGGAGTGGCCAGATCGCACGACTGCAATATGCCAGCGAATCGGTGAACCAGTTGCGTTGGGATCTCAACGGCTGGTCGCTGCTACGCTTCGCCCCCGAAGTGGCCATACGCTTTGGCGATCGCAACGGCCTCAATGGTCAGGGCGTTGTCGGCTGGAATGGCGCCGCCTTCGGCCGGGATCTAACCTTCAACGCCCCCGCCCCCTGGTTGCTGAGCCGGGTGCCGATGCGCCTGCCGATCCCGATCACCGTCAGCGGCCAGCTGCTGCTCAAAGTGGAGCAGTTTGCCCAGGGCACCCCCTGGTGTGACAACCTCTACGGCAACCTCGACTGGTACAACGCCAGCGCCGATACCCCGGCGGGCAAGCTGGATCTGGCCGACCCCGAGCTGAAACTCACCTGCCTCGACTCCAAACTGGTGGCCGAACTCAAGCAGGGCTCGGATGCGGTGCAGACCATAGGTCGCCTCGAGCTGCAACCCAATGGCCAATACCTGTTCCAGGGCACCCTGAAACCGGGCCCAGAACTGCCACCGCAGATGCAACAAGGACTCCCCTTCCTCGGCCAGCCCGACAGTCAGGGCCGCTTCCCCCTGCGCTATCAGGGGCGGATCTAACCCCTATCCCGCCGACCCCGGAGCCACTCCGGGGTCAGCTTGTTTATCCCTTTGTCCCTTCTCCTCTCACTGCACTGACCCCCTCAGCCCTTACTCATTTAACTCTGACGTACCGCCACATCCTCTGCAAGAGTGTCTGATCCCCCTCTCTTTCAACCCGCTCTGCGCAGCAACAACCAGCCTCACTCGTCAATCCACTTGCCGCAAATGGTCAATGAGCGCACACCTTGTTCAAAAAGCGGCAACTCGCCACAGCCAAATTAAATATCAATAATATTGCATCATTTGATAAATGTGAGCTGTCACCCGTTATTGATCTTTTCCAGCCACATTACAGCCGCCCACAAAAGCATAAAAATAACTAGCTGAAAAATAACAATTAAAAAAGATAACCATCCTCTTCACGCCCCATTTCATCTCATTTCCTTTGTGCCCACCAATCAGAAGTGTGAGCAACGGCAAAACGGTAGGTCAACCAAAAACAATTGATATAAGTATCGAAATACCAGATGCAAAGCAGAGGTCGATACAATTAGGTCAACTGGAGATGATTGATTTGTCTTGCTAGCGCGACAGGCACGCATCTCGACTGATCTGTCCATTTGATTTTCAAGCGTTGAGGGAAGGGTTATGGAAAAGAAGCGTATCTACCTGTTTTGCTCTGCGGGCATGTCCACATCACTGCTGGTCTCAAAGATGAGGGCCCAAGCGGAAAAATATGATGTGCCGGTGCTGATCGATGCCTACCCGGAGACTCTGGCTGGCGAGAAGGGACAGGATGCCGACCTGGTGCTGCTGGGGCCACAAATCGCCTACATGCTGCCGGAGATCCAGCAACAGCTGCCGGGCAAACCGGTAGAGGTGATTGACACCCTGCTCTACGGCAAGGTCGACGGGCTGGGCGTGCTGAAAGCAGCCGTCGCCGCCATCAAGAAGAGCCTCGCATAGGTAAGGAGATCCCTGTGAGCAACATCATCGCATCGTTGGAGAAGGTCATACTGCCCATTGCCGTCAAGCTGGGCAAACAGCCTCATGTCAACGCCATCAAGAACGGCTTTATCAAGATGATGCCCCTGACACTGGTCGGGGCCATGTTCGTACTGATCAACAACGTGTTCCTGAGCTTTGGCGAAGGATCCTTCTTCTACTCCATCGGTGTGCGGCTCGATCCTGCCACCATCGCCACCCTGGACGGCCTCAAAAGCATCGGTGGCAACGTCTATAACGGCACTCTGGGGATCATGTCCCTGATGGCCCCCTTCTTTATCGGTCTGGCGCTGGCCGAAGAGCGCAAGAGCGATCCCCTGGCATCGGGCCTGCTCTCGGTAGCGGCCTTTATGACCGTCACCCCGTTCAGCGTGGGCGACGCCTATGCGGTGGGCGCCAACTGGCTGGGCGGAGCCAACATCATTTCCGGCATGCTGATCGGTATCGTCGTGGCCGAGATGTTCGCCTTTATCGTCCGTCGCAACTGGGTGATCACCCTGCCTGACAGCGTGCCGGCCTCGGTCTCCCGCTCGTTCTCCGCGCTCATTCCGGGCTTTATCATCCTCTCCATCATGGGGGTCATCTCCTATCTGCTGAACGATGCGGGTACCAACTTCCACCAGCTGATCATGGACAGCATCGCCAAGCCGCTGTCCAATATGAGCGGTCTGGTCGGCTGGGTCTATGTGGTGTTCTCCTCCTTCCTCTGGTTCTTCGGGGTACACGGCATGCTGGCGCTCACCGCGCTGGAATCCGGCATTCTGTTCCCCTTCGCCCTGGAAAACGTCGCCCTCTACAACCAGTACGGCTCGGTTGAAGCGGCGCTGGAGGCAGGCAAACAGTTCCACTTCTGGGCCAAACCGATCACCGACTCCTTCGTCTTCCTCGGCGGCACCGGTGCCACCCTTGGCCTTATCCTGGCCATCTTTATGGTCTCCCGTCGCGATGACTACCGTCAGGTGGCCAAGCTGGGCCTGCCCTCCGGCCTGTTCCAGATCAACGAGCCCATCCTGTTCGGCTTGCCGGTCATCATGAACCCCATCCTGCTGGTGCCCTTCATTCTGGTGCACCCGGTACTGATGGGGATCACCATGGCGGCCTACTACGCCGGGATCATCCCGCCCATCACCAACATTGCGCCATGGACCATGCCAACCGGCCTGGGTGCCTTCTTCAACACCAACGGCAGCGTGGCCGCCTTCTGTCTGGCGATATTCAACCTGGGGGTCGCGACCATGATGTATATCCCCTTCGTGTTGATTGCCAACAAGGCGCAGAACGTCATCGATGAAGAAGAGGAGAGCGAAGAGGATATCGCTCTGGCTCTGAAGTTCTGATAACCGCCATTCCAATGACAGCAAGGGAGGAGCAAAACTCCTCCCCTAACAGCCTGGAGAAGTAACCCATGCAGTATCGTTTTCCGGATAACTTCTGGTGGGGCAGCGCCAGCTCTGCCCCGCAGATGGAAGGCGCCGCCAACCGCGGCGGCAAATCCGCCAACATCTTTGACTACTGGTTCTCCATCGAGCCCGAGCGTTTCCACAACGGGGTTGGCCCGACCGATACCTCCACCTTCTATGACAACTTCGAGAGCGACATCAAGCTGCTCAAACAGCTGGGGCACAACAGTTTTCGCACCTCCATCTCCTGGTCACGGCTGATCCCGGACGGGGTGGGCGAAATCAACCAGGAGGCGGTCAGCTTCTACAACGCCCTCTTTGACCGACTGCTGGCCGAGGGGATCACCCCGCTTATCAACCTCTACCACTTCGACATGCCGATGTGCATGCAGGAGCGTGGCGGCTGGGAGAGCCGGGAAGTGGTGGCCGCCTATGTGCGCTACGCCACCCGCTGCTTCGACCTGTTTGGCGGTCGCATCAAGCACTGGTTCACCTTCAACGAACCGATCGTGCCGGTCGAGTGTGGCTACCTTGGCCACTACCACTACCCCTGTGTGGTCGATTTTGGCCGGGCGGCCACCGTCGCCTACCACACCGCGCTGGCCCATGCCGGTGCCGTGCAGGCCTATCGCGCCTGCCAGCATGATGGCGAGATAGGCATCATCCTCAATCTGAGCCCGACCTATCCCCGCTCGCAGGATCCGGCAGATATCGCCGCCTCCCGCATCGCGGATCTGCTGCTCAACAAGAGCTTCCTCGATCCGGCCCTGAAGGGGAGCTATGACCCCGAGCTGGTCGCCCTGCTGGCGCAGTACGACTTGCTGCCGCAGATCGAAGAGGGTGACAAGGCACTGCTCGCCGCCGGCAAAGTGGATATCCTCGGCATCAACTACTACCAGCCGCGCCGGGTCAAGGCCAAAGAGGTGGCCTGGCAGGGTGTGCCGCGCACGCCGGAAGATCTGTTCGACTACTACGAAATGCCGGGCCGCAAGATGAACCCTCACCGCGGCTGGGAGATTTACGAAAAAGGGATCTACGACATCCTCACCGACCTGCGGGTCAACTACGGCAACCTCCCCTGCTACATCTCGGAGAACGGCATGGGGGTCGAAGGGGAAGAGCGCTTTATCGGTCCCGAGGGACGGGTGGAGGATGACTACCGCATCCAGTTCATTCGCGAGCACCTCGAGTGGCTGCATCGCGCACTGGAAGAGGGCAGCGCCTGTCGCGGCTATCACCTGTGGACCTTTATCGACAACTGGTCGTGGCTCAACGCCTACAAGAACCGTTACGGCTTCGTCCGCCTCGATCTGGAGAGCCAGCAACGCACCATCAAGAAGAGCGGCTACTGGTTTGCCGAGGTCGCGCGCAACCATGGTTTTAATTAACGCATTTACGTAAGGAACGACACATGTTCGATCTGGACAACATCACTGAAGAGGCCGCCACCTGCAACGATCTGGAAGAGGTGGTAATGGGGCTCATCATCAACTCCGGGCAGGCCCGCAGTCTCGCCTACACCGCGCTGAAAAAGGCCAAGGAGGGGGATCTGGCCGCCGCTCACCAGCTGATGGCCCAATCCCGCGAGGCGCTCAATGCCGCCCATCTGGTGCAGACCCAGCTGATCGAGGGCGATCAGGGGGAAGGCAAGATCCCGGTCACCCTGGTGCTGGTCCATGCCCAGGATCACCTGATGACCTCCATGCTGGCCCGTGAGCTGATCAGCGAGCTGATCGAGCTGCACGAAAAGCTGCAGAACCAGTAACCTCCGGACGGGGCGAGAGGCCCCGTCATCGGCCCGCAGATCAGGAAGCGACTCATGAGCGTCAAGACAATCCGGGAATCCGAACTGTTTAACAACAAACCGTTCCACATGTTCATCTACAACAAACAGGTGAGCGGAACCGGTTTGCACCAGCATGACTATTACGAGTTCACCCTGGTTTTGACCGGCCGCTATTACCAGGAGGTCAACGGCAAGCGGGTACTGCTGGAGCGGGGGGACGTGGTGTTTATCCCGCTCGGCTCCCGCCATCAGAGCTTCTACGAGTTCGGCACCACCCGCATCTTCAACGTCGGGATCACCCGTACCTATTTTGACGAGCACTTCAAATACCTGCTGCCGGAACACTTCGTCGCCTCACAGGCCTATGCGCTCAAGAGCGAGTTCCTCAGCTATATCGAGTCGGTACTGGTCTCCCCGGGCTTTCGGGAAGAGGCTCTGACCGAATTTCTCGAAGTGGTGACCTACGCGGTGATGAACCGGCTGCGTCACTACAAGGACACCTCCGCCAGCGATGATCTTCCGCTCTGGCTCCACGAAACCGTGGAGCGGATGCACGATCGCCCCCTCTTTGCCGAGGATGCGCTGGCCAACATGGTCTCCCTCTGTGGCAAGAGCCAGGAGTATCTGACTAGGGCCACCCGGCGTTACTACAACAAGACGCCGATGCAGATCATCAACGAGATCCGGATCAACTACGCCAAGATGCAGCTGGAGGTGACCAACAACTCGGTGGCCGATATCGCCTTCGAGACCGGCTACAACGACGTCAGCCTCTTTATCAAAAACTTCAAGAAGCTGACCTCGTTTACCCCGGGCAGTTACCGCAAATATCTCTATCCGAAATTCGAAAGTTCAGCCTGAAACCAGCGAGTTGCTGACCTAAACAACCCGGTTCAAGAGAACCAACCCATTGTCACCAGCCCCTGCCACAGAGGGCTGCGGCCCCTCTCACCCTGATGACAGAGCGGCCACCATCAAACCGATAAAGATCGATGAAGAGGGATTTATGAGCGAGAAGATCAAGGTAGTCACCATAGGCGGCGGCAGCAGCTACACCCCCGAGCTGGTCGATGGTTTCATCAAGCGCTACGCCGAGCTGCCCATCAGCGAGCTGTGGCTGGTGGATATCCCCGCTGGCGAAGAGAAACTGAACATCATCTTCGATCTCTGCCAGCGGATGATCCGCCAGGCGGGCATCCCCATGACCCTGCACAAGACCCTGGATCGCCGCGAGGCACTGGTGGGCGCCCACTTCGTCACTACTCAGCTGCGGGTCGGCCAGTTGCAGGCGCGGGAGAAGGATGAGCGCATCCCCTTGAGCCACGGCATGCTGGGGCAGGAGACCAACGGTGCAGGCGGCCTGTTTAAAGGGCTGCGCACCATTCCGGTCATCTTCGACATCATCCGCGACGTCGAAGAGCTTTGCCCGGATGCCTGGCTGATCAACTTCACCAATCCGGCCGGCATGGTGACCGAAGCGGTGCGCCGTCATACCAACTTCCGCCGCTTTATCGGGGTGTGCAACATTCCGGTCGGCATGCAGATGTTTGTGCGCGATGCCCTCCAGCTCACCGAGCGGGATCACCTCTCGATGGATCTGTTTGGCCTCAACCATCTGGTCTTTATCGGCGATGTGCTGGTCAACGGCGAATCCCGCTTTGACGAGCTGCTGGAAGGGGTCGCCGATGGCAGCCTGACCCGCGCCAGCTCGGTCAAGAACATCTTCGATCTGCCGTTCGATCCCGGTTTTATCCGCGGCTTGCGCCTGCTCCCCTGCTCCTACCTGCGTTACTACTTCAAGGAGAAAGAGATGCTGGGGATCGAGATGGGCGAGTTCTACAAGGGCGGTGCCCGGGCTCAAGTGGTGCAGCAGGTCGAGAAGAAGCTGTTCGAGCTCTACCAGAACCCCGAGCTGTGCGAAAAGCCCAAGGAGCTGGAGCTGCGTGGCGGCGCCTACTACTCCGATGCAGCCTGCGAAGTGATCAGCGCCATCCATAACGACAAGCAGAGCGAGCACTACGTCATCGTGCCCCATCAGGGCCATGTCACCAATATCCCGGCCGACTGGACGGTGGAGATGAGCTGCCTGATCGGGCGTGACGGTGCCATCCCCCACCCGCGTCTCACCCGCTTTGACGACAAGGTGAACGGGCTGGTGCACCTCATCAAGAGCTTCGAGATCGCCGCCGCCAAGGCAGCCATCAGTGGCAACTTTGATGACCTGCTGCTGGCGATGAACCTCAACCCGCTGATCCACTCCGACAACGATGCCCGCATCGTCGCCCGCGAGCTGCTGCTGGCCCACCGCGAACACCTGCCCAACTTCGCCGCCGCCATCGACGCCCTCGCCTGAGGCCAGCACGCCCCGCCTGACCACAGGCGGGGCGCTTAACCGCAAGGGAACCCTCATGAGCAAGAGATTGATCATCAACGCCGACGATTTCGGCCTCTGTCGCGCCCAGAACTACGGCATCATAGAGGCGTTCGAGCACGGGGTCGTCAGCTCCACCACTGCGATTGTCACCTCCCCCGCCATCGACCATGCCGCCTGGCTGGCCAAACGCTTCCCCGAGCTGCCAGTCGGGCTGCACTTTATGCTCAGCTGGGGAAAACCGCTCACCCCGCTCACTTCACTGGTGAACGAGCAAGGTGAACTCAACAAGGGGATCTGGCACAAGAGCGAGGCGAGCGAGCTGGATCTGGCCGAGATATCCGGCGAGCTGGCGAGTCAGTATCAGCGCTTTGTCGAGATCTTCGGCCAGCAGCCGACCCATATCGACAGCCACCACCATGTTCATATGTTGCCGACTATCTACCCGCTGGTGGAGGCCTTCGCCAAAGCGCATGGCCTACCCCTTCGCATCGACCGGGGCGAAATCGCCCGCCACGGTCTGACCGTTAACCACCCGCAGAGCTGCGATCGGTTCGACGACCGCTTCTACGGCGCACAGCTGACCCAGGCCAACCTGCTGCAACTGCTCGATGAAGCCAGTGAACAGGGGGCCCATTCGCTCGAGGTCATGTGCCACCCCTCCTTTATCGATCTGGAGATGCAGGGCAGCTCCTACTGCCAACCCCGCCTCAACGAACTGGCCATCCTGACCGATCCGGCCCTGCCCGCTCTTATCACCGAGCGCGGTTACCACCTTGCCAGCTATCGGGATTGGCGATCTTAAGCTCAGTAAACAGACCGTTAGCTGCCGGGGAAACGAAAGAAGCAGGCAAGCGTGTGCGCCAGCAAGTCAGAAGGCCCCTCGGGGCCTTCGTCTTTGGTCGCTGCATTTTCCGAACAATATCCGCCCTGAATATCCTGAAAATGACGCTATTTCCCGCTTGAGGTGACCCGCTCAATAGAGCTTTTTCTGTGGGGGGCCTGCGAAGTTAAGGGGGCCAATGCCTTGCATCTTCACTTCGATCAGCGCCGGCCCCTTCAGGGCACAAGCCTGCGCAATGGCTTGTTCAAAGCCCGCCAAATCGGACACTTGCCAACTGGCCAGCCCGATAGATTGACCCAGGGCCCTGAAATCCGGGGTGTGCAGCTGATTAAAGTACTGACGGCCACCAAAATAGTGGTTCTGGATGCCGCGCATCACCCCATAGCCCCCGTCGTTCATCACCAGCAGGACCAGGTTGGTTTGCTCTTGCACCATAGTGGCCAGCTCGCCAACCCCCAGCATCAAGCCGCCATCCCCTACCAGGCCCACCACCTTGCGCGTCGGGTTCGCTATAGCAGTGCCGATCGCCATACTCAGCCCCATGCCGATCGCCCCCGCCAGGGAGTGAATATTAGTATTCGGTGCCCAGATGGGAAACAAACGACTACCCCAGGTACTGCCAGACATGGTGATGTCACGCACCAGAATCGCATCTTGAGGCAGGGCCTGGCGCAGTTGGCCACAGAGGGTGGCATAGGGGCCAAGTTGCTCGGTGAGCGCGGCAATGGCACTGCCTTTGGCCTCACTGATCGCCTGATCAAACGCTCGATTGACCTTGGTTTCCCCCTGCAAGCTGTCGCGCAGCGCCGCCAGTACCACCTTGGCATCGCCGCACACGAAGTGATCACTGGCGTAGTTGCGCGACGCCGCGCCGGGGTGAGCATCCACCTGATAAAGGGGACGGGGCAACGTCAGGCTATAGGTGCGGGTTTCATTGCTGCGCAGCCGTGAGCCGACCACAATAGCCAGATCGCACTGCGCCATCAGGGCTTCCACCGCCGCCGCGTTATGAAACGCCCCCAGGCTGCGCGGATGCTCATCTGACAAGATGCCGCGGCCATGGGTCGAGGAGATCACCGCGACCCCGAGATCGGCCAGGGCCAAGACCTCCTCATGGCACGCGAGCGCGCCACCGCCGACCCACAGCAGCGGCTGCCTGGCCGTTTTCAGGGCGGCGACCAGCTTTGCCAGATCCGGCGCAGCCGGTGCGGGAAGCTGCAGGGGGGCGATCGGGCCGAGCTCGGCGGGCAGGGTGATCTGCGCGGCCTGCACATCGATGGGGATCTCGACACTCACCGGCCCCATGGGGACTGTTGTCGCAATGCGGATGGCATCAAGCAGCACTCCCACCGCCTGCTCCGGGCTGTTGATCCGAAAAGCCGCCTTACTGCTGGCTTTGAGAAATGTCAGCTGATCCCGGGTCTCATGGATAAAACTGGCATCCCGATCAAGGTATTCCCGCTCGACCTGACCGGTGAGATGCAGTAGCGGGCTCCCGGCGTTGAGCGCCTCCAGCAAGCCTCCCACCCCGTTACCTGCCCCGGCACCGGTACTGGTGATGGCCACCCCCAAGCCGCTAAAGCGTCCGTGTGCATCGGCCATGGTGACCGCCCCCGCCTCTCCTCTTGCCGCCACAAACCGGATCCGCTCCCGTCGCCCGATGGCATCGGCGATGGGCAAATTGTGGATAGAGATGACCCCATAAACCGAGCCAACCCCATGGGCTTCCAATACTCTGGCGATGGCTTCGCCCACATTGACTTGATTGCTCATGACCTTTCCTTACTCTGTTCAGTGGTTGGCCCGGTTAGTTGCACCAGGGATTGGGTTGATCGCCAAGGCCCAGATAGACACTCTTCTGCTGCATGTATGCGAACACGCCCTGACGCCCCTTTTCCCGGCCAAGCCCGCTCTCTTTGAAACCGCCGAAGGGAGCCGAGACGGAGAATTTTTTGTAGGTATTGATCCAGACAGTGCCCACCTCGAGCCTGCGCGCCAACGCCCAGGCCCGGCGAAAATCTTCACTCCAGATCCCGGCGGCCAAACCAAACACACTGTCGTTGGCCTGTTGCAACAACTGCGCGTCGTCCGCGAAAGGCAGCACCACCAGCACAGGGCCGAAGATCTCCTCCTGACACACCCGGGCTTGATTGGAGAGACCGGTAATAATGGTGGGTGGATAGAAACTGCCCTTGGCATATTCAGCGCCGGTCAGGCGAGCACCGCCGCACAACACCTGCCCCCCTTCCGCCTTGGCCAACGCCACATACTCATCGACTGACTGCAGATGGGATTCACTGATCAGCGGCCCTATGTGTATCCCCGGCTGCTCAGGGTGGCCAATTCGCAGCTCCCGGGTCAACGCCAGCAAGCGGGTGAGAAACGCTTCATATAACGACTGATGCACAAACAGCCGCGCCCCTGCGATGCAGGCCTGCCCTGCCGAGCTGAAGATGCCATATACCACCCCTTTGGCAGCCAACTCGAGGTTCGCATCCGCCAGCACTATGGTCGGTGACTTGCCGCCAAGCTCCAGCGAGGTGGGGATGAGCTTGTCGGCAGCGATATGGGCCAGCCGTCGCCCGGTATTGGTACCGCCCGTGAACGAGATCTTTTTAACCAGCGGATGGCGAGCCAGCGCCTCACCAACGATGGAACCCCGTCCCGGCAACACGCTCAATAACCCCTTGGGCAACCCCGCCTCTTCAAAGATACGGGCCAGCGCCAGTGCCGCCAGCGGAGTGGCATCGGCCGGCTTGAGCAGCACCGCATTGCCCCCCGCCAGAGCAGGGGCAATCTTCTGCATCTCGCTGGCGATGGGGGAGTTCCACGGGGTGATCGCGGCCACGACGCCTAACGGCTCATGGACGCTGAGGGTCATGAAGTCCGGCGATCTCGGAGTTGGCAACTGCTCATCGAGGGTCTCGCAGACGGCCGCAAAGTAGCGGGCCGTACCGGCGGCACTGGCGACCAGCCCACGGGTCTCCTGCAGCGGCTTGCCGTTGTCTCTGGTTTGCAGCCGCGCCAGCTCTTCACTGCGCAGTTCGATAAGATCCGCGACCCGATAGAGCACTGCGGCCCGTTGGTGGGGCAGGCTATGGCGCCAGGAGGGATCACGCCAGGCCCGCTCGGCCGCCTCGACGGCCTCTGCCACATCCTCCACGCTGACAGTACTGATCTGATCATTGATGCTGCCATCGGCAGGAAAATAGCTGGTGCTCACCGGGCCACGCCCCTGGCGCCATTCACCCGCGATATAGATAGGTTTCACCATGTTGCTGCTCCTTAAATAACCAAGCTGTCGCTACATTGGCGACAGGCACGCACCACGCTCAGTGCAGCCAGCGTGGAGGTTTTCGGATTGGCCTCCAGCGGGAAACCGCTCATGGCGATATCGAGTTCACCAAACCGACCACACGCTTTGATTTGGTGCTGGTTGCGCCCAATCGTCGGGTCGACAACCAGTTCAACCTGAGTACGATCCATGCCCAACCCGGCCAGCGCGATGGTGGCAGCCACGTTGGCATTAGCAGGAAACAGCATGGCCGCCTCCCGGGCTGACCCGCGAAAGAAAGTTGTCGGTTCAGAGATCCGGGCCAGATCGATCAATCGCTCGGCATAACTCCCTCGCCAACTCTGGGGACTCTTGCGCCCCTGATAGGTGACTGACTCCAGCCCCCCCTCGCGGGCGGCGGCCAGACCATCGATCCCGGCGATGGCTCCGGCGAGCACCAGCATGGTGCCGCCCCCCTGACGGGCGGCCTCCCGCAGTTGCCGGGTGAGGGTCTCATCGGCCAGCGCGCCCACCGAGATGAGCCCCAGCGTCCAACCCCGGGTCAATATCGCCGCCCCGTGCTCACGCACGGCAGCCTGCCCAGCACACTCCACCACCAGATCCGGGCTTGCCGTACACTCTTCAATCCGGCTCAGCACCGTCACGGCGGGTCCCAACTCGGCTTGCACCAGTGCCACGCTGGCCGGGGGCACCACGACCCATTTCAGCATCAGATCCTCAGGCAGCAGCGTCATCACCTCACGGGCCATGGCACCAAAGCCCACCATCATCAGTTGTTTCATCATCTCTCCTAGAGGTGCCTGTTAAAGCCACCCGAGACATCGAGCGCTGCCCCGGTGGTATAGGCCGCCAGTGGCGAGGCCAAAAAAATCAGCGCACGGGCAGGCTCTTCGGGTTTGCCCAACCGTCCCATGGGTATGCCCCTGCGTGCAGCGATCCCCTGTGTCCACTCCTCCCAACTCAGCTGTTGCTCGCTGCGTTCGGCAAAGCGGCGACGCCACTGCTCCGACTCCACCATGCCGAGCAAGATGGAATTAACCCGGATCCCCTTGGCGGCAAACTCATGAGCCAATGAGTGGGTCAGGTTTAACAGGGCGGCCCGAGCGGCCGAGGTCGCAATCATGTGTGGCTCTGGCTGTAATGCCAGCAACGAATTGACATTGGTGATGGAGGGGCATGGCGAGCGCGTCAGCTGATCCAAAAAAGCCTTGATGGGATAGATGACACTGAATGTTTTCAGCCGGCTCTCTGCCAACCACTGCTCATCGTCGGTCTGCTCAAAGTTGGAGACACGTCCCTGACCGGCGTTGTTGATCAACATGTCGGTACCGCCAAAACGGGCCTCGACCGCCGCAGCAAAGGCCGTCACCGCCTCTTTATCGAGTACATCGCACGGGTAAGCCATGCAGTTGTCCTCGGGAAAGCTGGCCAACATCTCGGCCAGCGAGGTAGCCAAACGCTCGGTATTGCGCCCACACCAGGCAACTCTTGCCCCCTCGGCCAGTAACAACCGCACGGTTTCCAGCCCGATCCCCGATGAGCCGCCCGTTACCACGGCTACCTTGCCTTTCACGTTAAAACTCACGGTTATCCCCCTCGATTGGTTAATAAAGCGACCAGTTGCACCACGGCCCGGCTAAACGCCGCAGGTTGATCGATATAGCTGGCGTGACCCGCCCCCGGCAGAGGCTCGCAATGAGCCTTGCCATGCCCGGCAGCCAGGGCCAGCACCCCTACGGGTGGCGTAATGACATCCTCTTCGCCATAGATCACCCCGATCGGAGCGGGATAGCGCGCCAGATAATCACGAATATCGTCATAGGCCAGCAGATAGGAAGCAGCCTCGAAGCCCACCTGGGTCAACCCGGTCATGCTGTTGGCAACCAGTGCCAACTGGGCCTTGCTTGCGCTGGGGCCCAGCAGCACAGGGCCACGGGCGGCCGCAAGCCCAGCGTGGCCCAGGGTGCGCAACATCTCGGGGCGCTTGCGATGGATCTGCTCCCGCATCTCAGGTTCGTCCCGGCCATAACCCTGTGCGGGATTGGCCAACAGCAGCCCCCTGACGCTATCGGGTTGTTCACTGGCATAAGCTGCGGCCACCATGGCCCCCAACGAATGCCCCAGCAACAGCGGTTGCTCCAGCTCAAGGGCAATGATCAACTGATGCAGCACTCTGGCATACGCCCGGGCGTCCGGAGTTGAACCTGGCAGCGGGTCACTCTGGCCATAGCCGGGCATATCCCACGCCACCAGGGTGAACTGCGCAGCCAACTGCTCCAATTGGCACACCCAGGAGCCGGAGCCGGAGCTGATCCCATGCAGTAACAGCAACACGGGCCCCTGCCCAACCCGACGATAGGCCAACTGACGCCCGGCCAGCATCGTCCGTTGCAACGGGAAGTCAGTGAGACGAGCGACCAGATCGCCCATCATGAGACCCGCTTGATCTTGGATAACGGGTGGGTGTCCGGGTAGGTGGGCGTGGTCGGCTTGCTGGCCCCCAGCATCACGCACATCAGTGCATCCTCCTCACCATGGTTCAGCAGACCACGATAAATTCCCGGCGGAATGGAGATAAGATCCCGCTCATTAAGTTGGGTCTCAAATTTTTCCCCTTCGAACTCGACGAACAGGGTTATCGAGCCACGCAGCATGAAAAACACCTCTTCGACATCGTCATGGAGATGCAGCGGCCCTTCACACTGGGCAGGCAGCACCATGGTAGAGAAAGTGAAATGCTCGGAGGGGACGGTATTGCTGTCGCTCTGTACCCCTGTGGCCCCCGTGCCCATATAACGCATCTGGGCACGGCGATATTTAGGGTCATAATCAGCCTGGAATTTCAGGGCATCGAAGTCATAGCGACGGGTGCTAAAGCGGGCGATGCGACTATCCAGCCACTCTCCCAGACTCTTGTCAGCGGGTTTATTCCAGGTGGCAAATTTCGCGTTCATAGTGCGTTTCCTCTCAGTGGTTATTGCTCAGTTTCAGATAAAGAGCGCCCCTTCCGCGACAACGGAATAAGCAGCCAGTCAGGTCAGGATCAGTACTTTTTAACGAGGGGGAGCAGCAGCAGCGAACCGAGCACGGCCACCCACACCAGGAACATCAGTCCCAGATTGAAGTCTCCGCTCCGGGTCACTATGTAGCCCATCAATACCGGGGCGGCAGATCCGGCGAAGTTGCCAAAGCCGTTGAAAATCCCCCCCGCCGTCGCACTCACTTCTGACGGCGTGAGCCGGGCCAGCAAGGCGAACACGGCTGACACACCAAAACCCCAGCTCATAGTGCTCACCGACAGAGCCAGGATCGCCAGCACAGCGTCATGAAGCTGCAATACCAGATAGAGCGCACATCCGGCGAGAAACAGACCGGCAAATACCTGTACCGCCCGCTTGCCTGTTTTATCAGAGAGGAAGGCGCCCGCTATCTCCCCAAACAGCATGGCGATGAAGGGCAGTGACGAAAGTGCGCCGAAGGAGGCAAGATCCACCCCTTTCTCTTCGATAAGGTAACTGGGCAACCAGCCGTTCACGCCCCAGAGATAGGTCAACAAGGCGGCATTAAAGAGACAGAGGGCCCAAAACGAGGGGGACTTGCACAATTGCTGACTATTGTGAAAGTGCTGCAGCCAGGTCACCCGCTTCTTCGGCGAACCATCAGCACTGCCACTGTTCAGTGAGACCCCCTTCAGACCCCAGTAGACCACCATCAAGGTCGCCAGCGTCAACCCGGCCATCACGAAGAAGGTCATCTGCCAACCGTAGCGATGGAGGATAAAGGCGGTAATGGGGAAGCCGAGCGCAGCGCCTATCGGAGTGCCCAGCAGAAACATGGTACTGGCCCTGGCCTGCTGCCCCGAGTTGTAACACTGTTTGACGATGCTATAAGCCAGCGCAAACAGCGGGCCTTCGGCAATCCCTAGCAGAACACGCAACACCAGCAGTTGTTCATAACTGGTCGCCATGCCCATCATGGCCATCAATATTCCCCAGGAGGCCACGCCTGTCAGCAGGCAGGTTCGCGGGTTGATGATGTCGCCGATAAAGCTCAGGCAGACAGATGAGAGGCCATACGCCAGCAAGAAACTGCTCATCAACCAGCCCAGCCTGGTCTTGTCAGCCCCGATGCCCATTGCATTCTGAAACACCGGGTCCGAGAACAGCACTGCAATACTGATCTTGTCAAAGAAGGCCAGTACCACACACACCATGAGTACGACGGAGATAGACCATTGCCGCAACAGGCTCACAGGGGCTGGTTTATCGGTCATCAGCAGGGTTTCTTTTATGGTTTCCATACTTGTTTAACCTTGTCGTCCTGTTACGGTTTCAGCGTCATCAGATTGACTGTGATGTCAGCCAGTTGTCCGGCAGGCAGCAGAGTCCCCCCCTTGAGCCATCGTTTGCCAAGTTTCATCAACCTGGCGTCATTGACCGTCACCATGGACTCCAGCCGCCCTTCTGCATCCAGATAGATAAATGAACGCTGATGTTCCCCGTAGTAGCGCTCAACCAGGCGGCTGGCGTGATTGGCCGGAGTGCCCAATATCTGGATATTGCAGTCATATTGATCCGACCAAATCCAGAGTGCCTCCCGATACTCGCAAGGCTCACCCAGCATCGACTTGGCCACGCTGATGGCCTGATTCTGGGCATTGGCCCAAGACTGCACGCACATACCCAGCGTGGGGTGCACGGCCACATCCCCCGCGGCATAAATATCCGGGTGGGATGTCCTGCCGAACTCATCGACCAGCAGGCCATTATTAACGGCCAACCCCGCATCGCGGCCCAGCTCGGAGGCTATTTCCGCCCCGGCCCCCACCACTACGGCGTCCACCTCCTGCAGCAACTGACCCTCTCGCAGCAGTCGGACTGCCCCACCGTCGGTCACCACCAGATCAATGGCGCCACACGCCAGCTGAACGTCAACCCCCTGCTCCTGGTGCAGCTTCATAAGAAACGCCGACAGCTCGGGCCTCACACTGCGGGCACACAACCGGCTTGCCTGTTCGAACAGGCTCACAGCTACCCCGTTGGTTCGCGCCGTCGCAGCCACCTCCAGGCCAATCCATCCGCCACCCAAAATGGCCAGACGCTTGCCGGGCAGCAGTCGCTCACGCAGACGGATGGCATCTTCGACGGTGCGCAGGGTAAAGACGTGGGGCAACCCCAACCAGTCTCGCACCGGAACACGGGCCCGGCTGCCGGTGGCGATCAGCAGTTTGTCGTAGGCCAGAGTCACCCCGTTAGCCAGGCTTACCTGCCGCTGCTGCGGGTTGATGGCCGTTGCCAGCACAGGTTTGTGCCAATCGATATCCATGGCGGTAATCGCCTCGTCGGAAAAGAGTTGCAACGCCGCCGGGGCCATAGTCCCCGCCAATACCTGTTTGGAGAGGGGGGGGCGCTCATAGAACACCTGCTCCTCGGCAGAGATCACCGACAAACGCCCCTGATAGCCCTGTTGCCTCAGGGTGTGTGCAGCCCAGGCCCCAGCCTGCCCTGCACCGATGATCACAATCCGGCTGATGGTTGGATGCATGGCTCAGACCTCCTGCTTGAGCTGCCGCCGGGTACGGCTGTCGAGACCGCCCTCGATCGCCCACTCGGTAAAGAGCTCCAGACGATGTTCCATGGTGCGGGGCTGCCACTCCTGGGTCAGATAATCATCGTTGGTGTAGTACTCGAACGCCCCGCCCAGTGGGCTATTGACATACCAGAAGTAGGCCGACGAAATTGGGTGACGACCCGGACCAATAAAGGTGGACCAGCCATGTCGATTCATCGCCATGCCAGCGCCAATCACCTCGTGGATATCGCGCACCGTGAAAGCCACATGATTGAGCCCCGCCGGCTTACCCGGCACATGCAACAGGAAGAGATCATGGTGGTGCCCCTCCGCGGCACAGCGCATGAAGGCCCCCTTGCCCTGATAGCAGTCAGAGAGATGGAAACCGAGTCGATCACGGTAAAATGCTTCTGTGCGGGCAAGGTCAGGGGTAAAAAACACCACATGTCCGATCCCGATGGGTTCGCCACGCTCATAGACAGGGCTGGCCTCATTGATCCGGCGAATATCCCCATGCTGATTAATCGGCGTCACCCGTAACTCGACCGGTCGCTGCGCACTCAATTGAAAACTCAGGGTCATGCCATTGGGGTCCTGGCAACTCAGACGCCCTTCCTCGCTTCGCAATGACGGATGCCCCGCCAGCCGCTCGGCCAGTTGCGCCAGACACCCCGGGCTAGCCACGCCCCAAACTACCTCGCGCAGCGTCGAGCCGCTCTCGAAGGCCGCCGGCAAACGGGGGTCATCCACCTCGAACAGATAGACCCGACTCTGATTCAGCGTCAGGAAGAGATCCGCCCCGGCGATATCACTGCTGGCCCGGCGCAACCCGAAATCAGCAAGAAACGCGGCTGCCTTGGCTCTGTCGATCACCCCGAACTTCAGGGTTTCAATTCCAGTAATCTTCATGCTCACACTCTCTTAATTGGGATGTCATCCGCTCAGTTGAAGACAAAACCGCCGTTAACCGGCAGGTTCTGACCCGTGACAAAGGAAGCGAGATCAGACAACAGATAGAGCACGGTGCCGTTTACATCCTCAGGCACCTGCGGCCGGTTGATGGCCCGCCCGTCGACATAGTGCTGATGACGCGATGCAGGGACATAGGTGGTCGCCTCAACCTGCGTCAGGCCAGGACTGATCGCGTTGACGCAGATGTTGTACTCCCCCAGCTCGCGAGCCATGGAGCGGGTCATTGCCAGCAAGGCCCCTTTACTGGCCACGTATGCCATTAATCTGGGGGCCCCCCACAATGCGGTGTCGGACGCGATATTCACCACCTTGCCGGCACCGGACACCTTGAGATAAGGCACTACCGCCCGGGTCATCAGCCAACTGCCACGGACATTGACCTGCATGACGCGATCCCACACCGCCACATCCAGCGCCAGCATGTCGACGCCACCAATACCGGTCGCGATGGCACCGCAATTGACCAGCCCGTCGAGCCCGCCCAGTAGCTGAGCTGCATCATGGGCGCAGCGGGCAATGGAGTCCGGATCAGCCAAGTCCAATGACAGGCCATGTGCCATACATCCCTCGGCAGACAGCGCCCTGGCACCGGCTAACACCTGCTCGGCAAGAATGTCCGCCATCACCACACTGGCACCCGCCGCGCAGGCGGCCCTTGCAAACTCCAGCCCCAGCCCTCTGGCCGCTCCGGTGATCAGCAATCGTTTGCCCGACAGCAACCTAGACATCGCTCACAGCCTCTTCCCTGACTTGCAAGCGGGCCAGTTGCTGCTCTGCCATCTTCTTCATCAATCTGCGCAGCCGCGACAACCCCACATCATGCTGATAAAGAAACTCGTGTTCGCGGGCATCGGGGGCCATCTGTTCAAGGATCACCCGGTCTTGCTCCAGCACATCCCAGTGCAACTTTTCCAGATGGTTGCGATAGAGGAAGCGCCACACATTGCGCTGCCAACCGCTGACCTTGCGTGCGCGCCAGAAGAATACCCGGGTGTGGTGCTCATCCACCGGGGTCGCGAAACCGACAATCCAGAACTCGCCGCCCGGCCCAAACTGCGGACGATAGGGGATCGACAGGCGCAACCAGAAAGTTCCGCTGCTGCCAAATTCCACCCAGTCGAAGTTGACACCACTTTGGCCGGTTTTCTCGAAGATGAATCCCTGTTCCGTGTTGCGAGCACGCATATCAGCACTCTTGTCCCCTTCGGCCATGGAGTGGGAAGTGCAATGCAGGTAGCTGCCATGCATGGGATCCATCACGTTATCCACCGCATAGCGGTAGTTGACCGCCCAATCGGCTTGACAGAGGAAGTGGCTCCACTCCTCACTTTCCAACTGTTCCGGCAGCACCAGCTCTGCGGGTGTGCTCTCCGCTTCCAGGCCAAACCACAGAAAGATAGCGCCGTGCTTCTCGATGACCGGATAAGAGCGCAGGCACTTGCTGCCAGTCATGGGACAGGCATCGACCGCCGGCACATCGGTCACCACGCCCGCGCCATTTACCTCCACGCCGTGATACCAGCAAGCCACCCGATCCCCCAGATTCCAACCCAGCGAGAGCCGGGCTCCCCGGTGAGGGCAACGATCTTCAAGCGCGTTGACCTTCCCCTTGGTATCGCGCCACAGCACGATATGTTCACCAAGACGCGTGATACCTACCGGATTGCTGCTCACTTCCCAACTGGATACCACCGGATACCAGAGATCCTTGAGACCCAAATTCAGGTGATGCTCCAGTGCACTTTGTTGCTTCATCGTGTTCTCCTCGCTATCTGCAGTGGGCCGCTCAGTAACCGAGGCGGGCCATCTCATCCTGAAAATTGGTACAACTCCACGGATCGCCCGCCTCATTGCGCAGTCCAGACCGATTGAGGGTCTCTACAAGGGACTCCAGTTCGGTAATGCCCTCGGCAAAGGCCTTCTCCAGTTGACTCACCAGCGCCAGCTCATAAGCGGTCGGCTCGCGGTAGCGGTTCTGCCATATCAGGTTGACCGTCTTGCCCGGGATCTGAATGTTGTTTTGCCCGGCCTCAGCACTGGGCTCCTTATTGAGCCAAGCGGCCAGTTTGGGATTGAAATTCTCCATTCACTGCTTCCTCGTCATGCCATGTGAAGGAGTACGTCGTCGCCTTCGACGCGTACCTCGTAGGTGTTCAAATCGCGGCAACCCGGGCCGCTTTGCAGCTTGCCGGTGGGTATATCGAAAATGGCCTCATGCAGCGGGCACTCAACCGTGCGCCCTTCCACGAACCCCTCACTCAGCAGGGCGTAGGCATGAGGGCAGATATCCTCGATGGCATGAAGCTGCCCCTCGATCATGAATATCCCAACCGCTTTCCCCTCGACATTGAGCGCCAGATGCTCCCCATCCGATATCGCACTCAATTTACAAACCGGCATCCAACTCATCTCGCCTCCGAAAAATTCACTATAGAAACATTTTTTCGTATGCAAACACGTTAATCGCCAAGAGCAACCCATGTCAATGAGTTGTGTACTTTTTGTTACCATCACCACCAAAGCCTCCTCCATGAAGTGCCACGATAACGCTCATCGACCCTCTGTTGAGGGGTCGCCAGAACGGAAATGGGTCAGTGCAGCTGAGCGCAACAGGCAACTGGGTTTGATTATCCGATTGAATTTGATGATTAATTTTTGATGTTTGAGAAGGGCGCTACGCTCTGCCACCATCGACGCAGGTTGGCGACAGTCAGCCATGAACATGGCCCCAAGGCATCAGCAGCTATCCAGTGGCGGGAACAAGATTTAACAATCTGACCAAGTTGCGTTATTGCTGGCCTGATGTTCGAGCAGCAAAGGCTCGGTAGTACACTGGGTGGCAAAGAAAGGAGGGGGGATAAACCGGGAGTTGCAAATCATGCAACAAGCCATGCGCTTGCGCATGGCGTTACAAAAAGAGCGCTATTTTTCAGGGATTACCGTTATTCAAACTGAGTGTGCGCGACAGATCGTGCGCAGCATGGATCACCTTATCCCGAATGCGTCCTTCAAACTCCTCTCGGGGAAAACTTTGCAGGGGGCAGCTGACAGAAACCGATGCGATCATGCGGCCGTCACTTAACCGATTTATCGGTGCCGCACAGGCAGCCATCACGGGATTGTAATAGCCCCAGCTGATCAGCGCCGGTTGTCCCCGTACCTCAGCCATGCAAGCCAGCAGTGACTCAATGCTGTTCGGGGTTCCCTCGGTGTAGGTGGACCATTGATAATCACGATATAGCTCGATAATGGCCTCATCAGACAAGTCAGAAAGCAGCAACTGACCGGTGACGGTTGCATGGGCTGGCCATCGGGTGCCCACTCCTACCGTGCTGGTAAACGGCCCTTTCGCCTGATAACGATCGACAAAGACTATGTCTGTCCCCTGACGGATCACCAAATGGCACGCAATGGTAATATCGTCCCGCAAGCGCTGCATGATAGGCCGCGATGGCTCCAGTAAATCCAGCCCCGAGAGATAGGTAAATCCCAAATCCAGCACCCTGGAAGTCAAGCTATAGCGTCTGGACCCATCTGCCTTATACAAAAAGCCACAGGTTTCCAGGGTATAGATAATACGGAAAGCACTGGAACGATTGACATCAATGACTTCGGCAAGCTCTGACACGCTTAATTCTCTTCGCTCTTCGCTAAATGCCTGAAGCGCTCTCAGTCCCCTTACCAAGCCTGGCACTGTATATCTGTCATCTGTCTCCATATATCTCCCTGAAGTACCTGACATTTTGTTAATTAATGGGAAAATTTGACCATGGTAGGGGGGGAACGTCAATCAATGACCCTCTTTCTCCATCAAATGGCAGGAGACAGTCAACATCCGCACCGCAGGCGAGAAGCTGACGAGAGTCTATGAGCGGAGCAACAGGATGACGACTCAGGGCTCAAACATGGATGCAGACAACTCAGCCTCAGAGAAGAGACGCTCATCGAGTAGTTAGAGATGAGAGAGATAGCCGTCATCCTGCTCCAAGTCACAAGATGCGGGGACGCTTTGACGGCATCCCATTTGCGACCAGGAGTACTGTCGAGCAAGACTACACGGCACAGATACAAAAAAGCCCAAGCGGGTGACCGCTTGGGCTTTCTCTTTGAATATGGCGGAGGAGGTGGGATTTGAACCCACGGATGGTCGCCCATCGCCGGTTTTCAAGACCGGTGCATTCAGCCGCTCTGCCACCCCTCCGAACGGCGTGCATACTACGCTAAGCCCTTGTTCATATGCAATACATATTTCCTGTGGGATAGTGTGCGGGAGCAAAATGGCAGGTGGCTTGAAATTGTTCCTCGTCATCCCTATTTGTTCTACATACAATGCGTAAACATGCAGTAACAAACAGCGATCACGAGGCGGCTGCTCGCCGTCTCACCCGGACATCAAGAGGACACCCAAGATGGATACCCGTTCTATCTACACTGGCACCCAAAGTGCCGTACGCGATACCAACAAGGTGCTGCGTAACACCTATATGCTGCTCTCCCTCACTCTGGGCTTCTCTGCCGTAGTGGCGGGCATCGCGACCGTAATGAACATGCCGCCGCTGCACTGGGCCATCTTCCTCATCGGCGTATACGGTCTGATGTTCCTGACCGAGAAGAACCGCAACAACGGCATGGGGCTGGTCTTCACCTTCGCCCTGACCGGTCTGCTGGGCTATAGCCTGGGCCCCATCATCAACATGTATATGAATAATGGTGGTGGCGAGATCGTGATGACCGCCCTTGGCGGCACCGCGCTCACCTTCTTCGGTCTGTCGGCCTATGCCCTGACCACCAAGCGTGACCTCTCTTTCATTGGCGGCATGCTGTTCGTCGGTTTCTGGGTACTGCTGGTGGCCATGATTGCCAACATCTTCCTGCAGATGAGCGCCCTGAGCCTGGCTCTGTCCGCCATGTTCATGCTCTTCTCCTCCGGTGCCATCCTGCTGACTACCCAGCAGATCGTGCGCGGCGGCGAGACCAACTACATCTCTGCCACCGTCACCCTGTATGTCTCCATCTACAACATCTTCCTGAGCTTGCTGAGCCTGCTTGGCGGCAACCGCAACTAATCAGAAACCCCGCTTCGGCGGGGTTTTTATTGGCTCCTCTTTCTG
Source organism: Aeromonas sp. 600774 (assembly GCF_049175075.1). Classification (NCBI taxonomy): domain Bacteria; kingdom Pseudomonadati; phylum Pseudomonadota; class Gammaproteobacteria; order Aeromonadales; family Aeromonadaceae; genus Aeromonas; species Aeromonas sp. 600774. The sequence goes on along the minus strand of NZ_JAAKUJ010000002.1, from coordinate 23,384 downwards.
TCAGGATAAGTTGTAAATCAAGGATATGAAGCGAAGTGGCCCTGATTTGGATCAGGGCCACTTCACGCTTGGCGGGTTACTATCTCGCTCTCGTTTCGATCAAGGGTTTCACCTGTCTCATGCCGATGGATCTCTCTGGCCTGCTGCGCCGACTGCTGACCGATAGTCACATCTACTTCGCCCTCAAGGTGCTGCTGGCCATTCTCGGTCTGCTCGCCTTCACCCTGGCCACCGGCAATATCCAGCTCACCGTGCTGCTCTCCCTCGGGGTCGTGGCGGGTGCCATTGCCGAAACCGACGACAGCCTGTGGGGACGCCTTAAAAACCTCGCCATGACGCTGATTTGCTTCATTTTTGCGTCCCTGTGCGTGCAGTATCTCTACCCCACCCCCTGGCTGTTTGCCATTGGGCTCGCCAGCTCCACCTTTATCTTTGTGATGGTGGGGGCCCTCGGTGCCCGCTACGCCACCATCAGCTTTGGCTCGCTGCTGATCGCCATCTACACCATGCTGGGGGCCGCCAAGGCGCCGGATCTCTTCTACCAGCCGCTGGCACTCGGCGCCGGCGCCCTCTGGTACGGGCTGGTCTCGTTTATCTGGCTCTGGCTGCTGCCCTACAAGACCCTGCACGAGCAACTGGCCCAGAGCTACTTCGCCCTTGGCCGCTACCTGCTGGAAAAGTCCCGCTTCTTCCCGGCGGACGAGCACGGCGCCCAGGCCATTCGCCACAATCTGGCCCAGCTCAACATCAATCTGGTGAGCGCGCTGACCCTCACCAAGTCGGCCCTCAACGCCCGCCTGAGCCGCCGCCATCCGGCGAGCCCCGAGCTGGCCAGCCTGCTGCGCCTCTATCTTCTGGCGCTGGAGATTCACGAGCGCGCCACCTCCAGCCACTATCCCTACAGCCGGTTGGAAGCGGAGCTCAAGCAAGGCATCGTACTGGAAGGATTTCAGGAGGTGTTCCTGCAACTCTCCGAGGCATGCCAGCGGCTCGGTTACGCCATTCTGGTGCACAAGCCCTACGCCCATAACAAGCGCATCCACTGGACGCTGGAGGCCCTCGGCGATCAGCTGGAGTTCACCAATCTCAAGCAGCACTACCCGAAAACCCTGCTGACGCCGATGAAATTCCTGCGCCGCAATCTGGCCAGCATCAACCAGTTGCTGGGCAGCGCCGAAGTGCTGCAAAACCCCGAGCAGCCGGAGCAGGATCTGCCAGCGCTGGCGCGCCCCCTCCGCCTGCCGCTGCTAGCCCAGCTCAAGCAGCACCTCACCTTGCACTCCATGGTGTTTCGCCACGCGCTGCGTTTGTCGCTCGGACTGGTGATCGGCTACGGCATACTGCAAACCTTTGATATGGATAAGGGCTACTGGATTTTGCTGACCGTGCTGTTTGTCTGCCAGCCCAGCTACAGCGCCACCCGCCGCCGACTGGTGCAGCGGATGCTCGGCACCTTCGCCGGCATACTGGTGGGCATTCCGGTGCTCTGGCTGTTTCCCGAGCTGCACGTCCAGCTGGTGGTGATGGGGCTGGCCGCTTTCCTCTTCTTTACCCAGGTGCGCAACAACTACAGCGCCGCGGTCTGCTTTATCACCCTCTACGTGCTGATGGCGTTCAATCTGCTCGATGGCATCGGCTTTGCCATTCTCGGGCCACGGCTGCTCGATACCCTGCTCGGCTGCCTGATCTCTTACGGGCTGGTGGCCTGGCTCTGGCCGGACTGGCAGTACAAGCGGCTGCCGACGCTTATCGCCAATTCGCTCTCGGCCAACGCCCGCTACCTCTCAGCGGTGCTGGCGAGCCTCAAGCAGCAGCGAGACGAGTCCATCGACTATCGGGTGGCGCGCAAGAGCGCCCATCTGGCAGACAGCGAGCTGGCCACCGCCTGGCAGAGCATGCTGGTGGAGCCGCAAAAGCGCCGCCGCTTCCTCGATCTCTGCTTTACCCTCACCTGGCGCAACCATGCCCTGCTCTCCTACATTTCGGCGCTGGGGGCCCATCGCGACAAGCTGGAGGCCATCAGCGGGCTGGATGAGGTGCGCCACCACATCTGCCACACCCTGGAGCAGGCCGCCGGACATCTGGCGGGCAACCCCTCCAGTTCCATCGGTGGTCAGTGCCCGGTGATAAGTCCGGACAGCAGCGAGGAGCAGCTGATGCTGACCCAGCAGCTCAACCTGATCAGCGAGCTGGCGGATCAGCTGCTGCATCTGGCCAACGAGAGTCGGTTGCTCACCGGGGATCAAGGCGCTACCATGCCCGCCCAATCCTGATAGCCCCATTAGCGAGGAGCCCTCATGTCTGCGCCCGAAAAACATCAGCTGGAATTCAACGGCCAACTCATCGAGACCGATGCCAAGGGCTACCTGCTCAACAGCAACGACTGGAGCGAGGAGCTGGCGCTGGTACTGGCTGCGCAGGAGGGGATCACGCTTGAGGAGCCGCACTGGGAAGTGGTGCGCTTTGTGCGCGCCTTCTATCTGGAGTTCAACACCTCCCCCGCCATCCGCGCGCTGGTCAAGGCGATGGAGAAGCAGTACGGCCCCGAGAAGGGCAACAGCCGCTACCTCTACAAGCTGTTCCCGGAAGGGCCCGCCAAGCAGGCGACCAAGATTGGCGGCCTGCCCAAGCCGGTAAAGTGCATCTGATCCCATGCATCTCATCCCATAACAACGGGGGCCGAAACTGCGGCCCCCGTTGTTTTTCATGCGTCTTTCTCACGCACCGCGCATTCATGCCACGCGCACTTCCAGCCAGCCTTATCCCCGCTTGTCAGCCAGCACGACCAGCTGCTCCGCCAGCCGGTGACCGTGCAGGTAGGAGGCGATCAGCTCGCTATCCGCCTTGCCGATTTCAACCTGCTGATACCAGTGCTCCAGCATGGCGGCAAAGCCGCGCTGGGCCAGCACCGGCTGCCAGTCGCTGGGGCTAAGCATCTCGGCCTGCTTATCGCGGGCGATGATGCCGCGAGTGCAGTTCTCAAGGTGCAGGGAGAGGTTGTCGCCGTAGGCATCGATGCGCTCCTCGGTGATCCCGGCGCTGCGGTTCATGCTGCCGCTGATGGCACGATCGCCGCTCTGCCAGCTGACGCTTACCCCGGCCAGCAAGCTGTTGTCCTGCGCACAGGGGCGCAATACCGCATGAACGTCGCCGCCCGGCACGGCGCCATAGAAGCAGAGGCTGTCGAGCACATGGATAAAGTCGTCGAACAGAAAATCCCGCGCCTTGCCCGGCAGAGCGAAGCGGTGTTTTTGCCAGTTAAGCTCAGTGAGCGGCTGGGCACGGGCAGCATCCATGGCGGGCAGATAGCGGCGGTTGAAACCGGTAAAGAGGGCGCAGTCTTGCGCGATGGCGAGGTTGGCCAGTCCCTCGGCCTCGGCCAGATTGTCGCACAGGGGCTTGTCGACAAAGGTGGGGATCCCTGCGCGCAGGCACTGCTCGGCCAGCTCGCGGTGAACGGCGGTAGCGGCGTGGATCATCACGGCGTCGGGACGGCTGGCCAGCAGGGCCGCCACATCGGTAAAGCACTCGGCGACCCGATACTGGCGGGCCAGCTTCTCCAGCACCGATGGACTCCGGGTGCAGAGCAGCGGGGTGATCCGCTCGTCGCTCGCCAGCAGCGGCAGATAGGCTTTCTGGGCGATATCCCCCAGACCAATCATGGCAATGCGCATCTCAACTCCTTTTCACTCGATAACGGGACAAGCGGATAACTGCCCGCACCATCGCAGGATTTGTCCCGCAGATCCAGCCTGCCGTTAGCAAACTGGCTGGCGTGCGCAGCTCTGTGCAAACGGCGACGTTATTTAGGCATGGCAAGATCGCAGACCGACTTGATCACCTCGGCCAGCCACTCGATGGCGAGATTGCCCTGACTTTTGCGGTGTCTGCCAACCACCACCTCGAACTGCTGCGGCGCCCCGGCCAGCTCCAGCATGCGAAAATCGCCGAGGGTGGCGATGGCCGACGGAATGCAGGCCGCCACGTCATTGACCGACATAAAGGCTTGCAGCGAGGTGTAAGAGAATCAAATTGGGACACCCACCTTTTGGAGCAAGCCACTATTAGGCTACTTGCAGGCCCAATAAGGGGTGTGTATCCGAGCTGATGCCTGCAAAAGTAGGCTGGTGGGAGAGATTGTCAGGTTTAGAAAGCAACAGCCCCTGCACAGCCATTTATTGGACTATGTGCAATACCCGGAGCTATCAGCAGGGTGGATGCAAAGCTATCACAGCCTTGGTTGATGGCATCGTCGCTGGCCACAGTGGCGGGCAAACTGCTGACATTGATATCTGTCTCCCACCACTCTGATCCCTTGTCGCCTGAACAGCGTCACCTGCTTCAACCAGCGAACAGCATCGAGTCCCAATCGTTCCAGAATGGGTCCAAATTGGGCCGGAATATGACCCCGCTTGTCGGGCCGAATAGCACGACCAGTCCAATCAACCAGCATCAGGTAGTCGCTGAAGGCATAAGGCAGCTCTTCAGGCTTACCCTGGCGGGCAAACGGCAGCAAAAGTGGTGGCAAAACCTCAGTAGTAGCAGGCGCGTCAAGGCGCTGTTTGATACTGGTGTATTCACTCTGCTCTGGCCGATCGGTCAACGCAGCTCGTATCGGATTGAGGTCAACATACGCCATACAGGCCAACAAGGCGGATTCGGTGAGCAAAGCCTGACTCTTGAAGCGCCCCTCCCAGAAATGGCCCTTGCAACCATCTTCCTGATTGGCCTGACGGGCCAGATTTTCATTGAGTAGCCGAATAAACCAACTTATGGAGTGAAGCCGCTCCCGCCATTGGGCCAGCAATTGCTGCACGACAGCCAGCTCAGGCTCGATCAACATCTCCCCCTGATACCAGCGCCTGACCAAATGCGGCCACTGGAATAGCGCCGCCCAGCGCTCAGCCACCTCCCGCTCACTCCAGTTGGCTGCGGTATCGGGCTCCACCTTGAGCACCAGATGATAATGATTGCTCATCACCGCATAAGCACAAATGCCAATTGCAAACAGCCGCGATAGTTGCCCCAACTTGTCGACCACCCACTGACGCCGATGCTCATAACTCTGGCCAGAATGGGCATCGTCACCACACAGAAAGGCTCGCCGCACACAGCGGCTGACCACATGGTAGTAAGGCGTATCCTGCAAGCTGATTTGACGTGAACGGGCAATGGTCATGGCACATCCCTCAACGGTGACCTCTTAAGTCAAGAACAGCCCTACGCCACTGTCAAAAAGGTGGGTGTCCCGAAAAAATGCCTTGCCCACGCCGAAGCCATTATCCCCCTCGCCGCCCTGATGAAGCTGAAAGGGAGCCGTCAGGGGGCCAGCCCGGATCAGCTGTTCAGCCAGCAGAACAACGAGTGGCGAGGCGGCTGGGTCTCCCCCTATACCGCCAATATTCAGTGGGATATCTACCAGAACGGGCAGCGGCAGGTGCTGGTCAAGATGCTCTACAACGAAAAGGAGATCGCCTTTAAAACCGGCTGCCAGCCCTACCAAAGCGGCAGCCACTACTACGACTTCGAGGAGCTCAAGCGCTGCTACGGCTATAACGGCTAACCCCTAGCGCGCCGGATATGGCAATCACAAGGGGCGACCAGCGGGTCGCCCTAATTCACTCCCCTTCCCTGCCAGCCAAAGCGGGATATGGCTATAAAGCCGCCTTCCGGCTCCATTTGCTGATCAAGCTCAAAAAACGATTAATTTCTGATAGTTAGGTCACTTTAAGTCTCGCCTCGGCAGTTTCGTTTGGCTTACCATGGTCATTCAGAACCTGTTGAGCTGCGATGGGTTGCTGCCAACGCAGGTCAATGGAGCATATTGGAAGCTGTAATCCACGGGCGGTAGCGTGGGATTTTTACTTCGTAACCAATTGCTAAAGTCGGTACACCCATATATGCACAAAATACCATTAGTGACTCACTAAAAACTTTATATATTGGAATAAACGTATGTATATAAGCTCAATTGGACCGATGGATGGTGATAAATGGGAGTCATTGATTCAAGCTGTATTTAAAAGAAAATATGATACCTATCAAGAAATGCTCGCCTCTCCAGGTGATTTTGGTATAGAAGGTTTCGTATTAGCTGAAGGTATTGCTATACAATGTTACTGCCCAGACAAGCAATATGATACAGCAACTCTATATGATAAACAGCGTGACAAGATCACCACCGACCTAAACAAACTGGAATTATATGAGAAAGCAATAATTGCAAGAATTGGATGTTCAAAAATAAAAAAATGGATTTTCATAACTCCAGAAATATCTAAAAACGATTTACTTGCCCACGCTAGAACGAAAGAGATTGAGATGAGAAATAAAAACCTCACTCTTCTTGATAATACATTCACTGTGTTGATACATGATATTGGGTTTTACATTTTAGACATTAGAAATATACAACTTGCTCAAGATATAAAGATTCAATTCGCCACTAATAACACCTCACAACTAGGTGATCCTAAAAACACGACCGAATACGATAAAAACATATATGACAAAAACAAAATCCGTAGCATTAAAAAAATGGAATATAATAAAGATACACACCTGAAATTAAATGAAATAACGAAAAGGAATTATTTTGATGGATACTCAATACTTAGAAGCATATACAATCAAACTCCTGAGCTTCATGAGAAAATATTAAGAATAATTAACACGTTCGAGGATTATGTCGAAGAAAACTCAGCCACATGGGAAGATAGTCCTAGAGAATTGATTACTCACATCCAAGATAAGCTCACTGAAAAACTTCGACAAGACCCTTCTATAAGCGCTATTGACAGTAATGATCTAACAAATATAGTCAATCATATGACAGCAAGATGGATCGCTGAATGCCCAATGAGAATAACTGAATGAGCAAAGTTAATTTCCAAAGAAGGAAAGCCTCAGTAATACCGGAGCTTAGACCTTTATATAAAATATCAAAAATTTTATTGATATTAAATTGTTGTTGCATTGGAAAAAAATCTAGCCTATTGAAACTTCATTTATTTAATTGGGCGATGTTAGATATGAAACGCTTAGATATGTTAAATATCTCGGCAATTCAAGGTGATTTAATTATAGGTATATGGGGTATTGATCCCTCTTTAAATATGGCAATAGAATTTGCAATATCAGAATCGTTAGTTGAAAAGCTATCTAATGGCGCATATAAACTATCAAAAAAGGGGGAATATTTCCTCTATCAGAGTGACTCAAAAGCACTATTTGAAGATGAATATCCAAAGCTACTTCAAATAGGGAACAAGATAACAGAAAAAATGGTTAATGCGGCAGCAAAAAGGTGGTGTAATGAAGTTTAAAAAACTATTGGTAAAGATCACCACAGAACATGATAAACACTTTGGTTATCATTTCAGTTTTTCCAGTGGCCTTAATATTATTCGAGGGGATAACTCCTCGGGTAAAAGTACTTTTGTTAACTCCTTAATTTATGCTCTTGGTATGGAGGAAATTATAGGAGCTAAGGGCCCTACAGCCCTACCTTATGCATTAAAAGATAAATTTGAATATGATGGTGTTGAAATATCTGTATTTGAGTCTGCCATATACTTAGAAATCGAGAACGACGAAAATAGAATAATAACACTGAAACGATATATAAAATCAAAAGATACTGATACGAAATTGATTCAAATAATTGAAGGTCCGTATCTTTCTAAAAAAGACAGCCAAAATTCATATAAAAATCATTTTACATTTGTTCATGACCCTGGCTCAGCACAAGATCCGGAAAGAGGATTCTATGCTTATTTAGAGCGTTTTATGAAACTATCTTTACCTGAAATTTCAGATAACAAAGGGAAAGGTGCAAAACTGTATCTACAGTCTGTTTTCTCCGCATTAATCATTGAGCAAAAAAGAGGGTGGACAGACTACATAGCTAACATTCCATATTATGGAATATCAGGCATGAGAGAAAAAGTGGCAAGTTTTCTACTTGATCTTGATACATTCAGAAACAATAAAAGACTAAGTGAATTATTAACATCAAGAGATAGGCTTTTCGCTCAATGGTCATCTAATATTACAGATATGAAATTAACGACCGAGTATAAGGGCATTGCATTTAGTGGTATCCCCAAAAACCCGGTTAATGACTTTGACTCCACACTTGTTAACATAGGCGAATGGGATAAATCTGAAATAAAAGATATTAGAAAGGTAAAAGAAGAGCTTCTTTCACAGTGGAATGAGATAAATAAAAAACCAGTAGAAGATGACTCATTACCAAATGAATCAGCTGCTGACATTTTGATATTGCAAAATAATATTGATGAGCTACTTATAGCCCTAAGCATGTGCAGTAGCCAAATTAAAATCAGTGAATCACAACTCATTCAATATAAAGAAAATCTAATCGATATTGAAAAAGATCTAAAAGCAAACAAACTAACATCTAAAATTATCAAGTTTGGAGCACAGCAGAGTAATCTAAGCATTGCCAAAGGCAAATGTCATACATGTATGCAGCCTGTCGATGACATTCTAATGCCACCAGATAGTCTGTCTATGCCCATGACTATAGATGAAAACATAGTTCATTTAGAAAACCAAAAAAACATGATTAAATCAATTTCAGCAGGGCTGGAAAAAGAGATCATGGCAAACAAAGAACAACTGATTACAATCACAAGAAAAATAACAGAACAAAAACAAATTCTAATTTCTCTAAAAAGAGATATGAAATCAACAAATCAAATAAAAGAAGCAGACATAAGAAAGAAAATAATAATAGAAAACAGAGTTAGCGAATTAGAACATGCAGAAAATGAAGTGGAAAAACTGGTAAGCAATTTCAATAAACTATCTGAAAGATATAAAAAAATACAAAAAGAAATCGCGCAACTATCAACTTACACACTCTCATTTTCAGACAAGAAAAAAGTCGATTTTTTAGAAAAAACATTTAAAGAACTAGCACAGAGCTTTGGTTATAGAAGCGCAAATATTAATGAAGTCAAAATTGAGCCTTCTACACTATTACCATATTTAATGGGAATTGAGCTACGTGAAAACATTGATACTCCAACTGAAAGGAAGCGCAACACTGCTGATATAAAATCAGATTCATCAGCAAGTGATTTTGTCAGACTAATATGGTCATACTTAATATCGATATACAAAACATCAGATACATATAATGGAAACCATCCAAGATTTATTATCTTCGATGAACCTGCGCAACATTCTATGGGCGTAAAAAGTATGAACAAATTGCTTATGGCATTATCTTCCACACTCAATTTGCAAAGTATTGTCTCTGCATCATTTGATGAAAGTGATGAAAACTACAAAGAATCCACTGAAGGCCTGACTGCATTTAACGTTGATATTTTACCAAGAAAACTAATAGGCCCATTATAAATAAAAAGGCGACCATCCGGTCGCCTTTTTATTTTCTATCGCTTTTCAGTCAGGAAAACTTACCTAGCCGGTCGCTTGGCACCATTTCCTTTGGCCGCTGGCTTGCCGCCTTGAGCTGCGGGTTTGGCACCTGGCTTGGAGGAACCTGCGCGGGTCGGGGTTTTCCCCTTATGGGCGGGTTTTCCGGCAGGTTTGCTCTTACCCGCATTCTGGCCAGCATGCTTGCCTTCACCCTGTGCGGCCGGTTTGCCATTAGCCGCCCCTTTTTGCAGTTGGGAGCCCACCGGCTTGTTGCCTGTGCCATTGCCACGCTGGTGACTGATGTTGCTATGGCGAGTCAGGGCCGGTTTCATCCCCTTGCCGCTGGCGGCGCGCTCGTTGCGCCCTTCCGCAGGCACCAGACAGCCGGGGCCACTGCCAATCAGGTGGCCCTTGCCCATGGCGAGCAGGGCTTCGCGGATCATCGGCCAGCCAGCGGGGTCGTGGTAGCGCAGCAGCGCCTTGTGCAGGCGGCGACGGCGCTCGCCCTTGGCGACGAAGACATCGCCACCGGTACGGCTCACCTTGTTTAACGGGTTTTTCTCCGTGTAATACATGGTGGTGGCATTGGCGAGCGGCGACGGGTAGAAGTTCTGCACCTGATCGAGCTTGAAGCGGTTCTCTTTGACCCAGAGCGCCAGATTGATCATGTCTTCATCCGTGGTGCCCGGGTGGGCGGAGATAAAGTAGGGGATCAGGTACTGCTGCTTGCCCGCCTCTTTGGAGTATTTGTCGAACAGCTCCTTGAACTGGTAGTAGCTGCCCATGCCCGGCTTCATCATCTTGGAGAGCGGCCCCTCCTCGGTGTGTTCCGGTGCGATCTTGAGGTAGCCGCCGACGTGGTACTTGGCCAACTCCTTGATATAGCGGGGATCTTCGACCGCGATGTCGTAACGCACGCCGGAGGCGATGAGGATCTTCTTGATCCCCTTGAGGTCGCGCGCCTTGCGATAGAGGTTGATGGTCGGGCTGTGGTCGGTGTCCATGTGCGGGCAGATGGTGGGCCAGACACAGGAGGCGCGACGGCAGGTCTGCTCGGCCTTGGGGCTCTTGCAGCGCAGCTTGTACATGTTGGCGGTGGGGCCGCCGAGATCCGAGATGACGCCGGTAAAGCCCGGCACCTTGTCGCGGATATCTTCGATTTCTTTGAGGATCGACTCTTCCGAGCGGCTCTGGATGATGCGCCCTTCGTGCTCGGTGATGGAGCAGAAGGAGCAGCCGCCAAAGCAGCCGCGCATGATGTTGACCGAGGTCTTGATCATCTCGAAGGCCGGGATCTTCTCGTTACCATAGGCCGGGTGCGGCACCCGCTGGTAGGGCAGGCCGAAGACGCCGTCCATCTCCTCGGTTTCGAGCGGGAAGGCGGGCGGGTTGACCCAGACGATGCGATCGCCGTGGGCCTGCGACAGGGCGCGGGCACAGCCGGGGTTGGTCTCGTGGTGCAGAATGCGCGAGGCGTGGGCGTAGAGCACCTTGTCCTCTTTCACCCGCTCGAACGCCGGCAGCTTCACATAGGTTTTTTCCCACGGCTTGGGTTTGGCCGGCTGCACCAGCACAGGCTGGGCCTCCTGCGCGGCAGGGGCCGCTTCAGTGGCGTCGTCCGAGCATGGGGCCCCTTCCATATAAGGGTTCATGATGGGATCGATGCGGCCAATCTGGTCGAGCTTGCTCGAATCCACCCCTTTCCAGCCCGGCAGCGGCTCCTTGCGGATGACGGCAGTGCCGCGAATATCCTGCATGGTGTCGATGCTCTCCCCCGCCGCAATACGGTGGGCCACTTCCACCAGCGGCCGCTCGGCGTTGCCGTAGATGAGGATATCGGCCTTGGCATCGAGCAGGATGGAGCGGCGGATGGTCTCGGACCAGTAGTCGTAGTGGGCGATACGGCGCAGGGATGCCTCGATGCCGCCGATAACGACCGGCACCTCCTTGAAGGCCTCCTTGCAGCGCTGGGTATAGACCAGGGTGGCGCGATCCGGCCGCTTGCCGCCCACATCCCCCGGGGTGTAGGCGTCGTCGTGGCGCAGCTTTTTGTCGGAGGTGTAGCGGTTGATCATGGAGTCCATGTTGCCCGCGGTGACCCCGAAGAAGAGGTTCGGTTTGCCCAGACGCATAAAGTCATCCTTGGATGACCAGTCCGGCTGGGCGATGATGCCGACCCGAAAGCCCTGCGCTTCCAGCATCCGGCCGATGACCGCCATGCCGAAGCTCGGGTGATCCACATAGGCATCCCCCGTCACCAGAATGACATCGCAGCTGTCCCAACCCAGCTTGTCCATCTCTTTGCGGGACATGGGCAGGAAGGGCGCCGTGCCGTAGCACTCGGCCCAATAGCGGGGATAGGAGAAAAGGTTGGGTACCGGCTGCATTTTGAACACCTGGAAAAATTCGGGTCGCGCATTATACCGGTTGCGGCCAAGGGGAGCGATGGCTTTTTGTCCCCAGCATTCGCGCGGGAAAAGGCGCTTTGCCATCCAACACCCGCATCACGCCACCACAAACAAGCACGCCCGCAGGATGAGTGCGGGCGATCTTTGACTGCAACTGCCGCACGGTGAGCCGGGCCAATGCGGGGGGCTCACCGCCTGAATGGTTACTGACTCAGATCCTTGTCGATCCAGTATTTGGAGCCGGAGATGTTGGCATCGAACAGCAATCCCTTCTCGCCGATTTGGTAGATGGCCATGCCACCGTTGTATTTGGCGGTCAGCTCGGCGCTCTCCTTGCCAGCTACCACACCCACTTCTGAGGTGGCCTCCCACCCCTGGGTCACGAAGGCATCGAATCTGGCCTTGTCTTCAAACAGGATCACCTGCTGATAGAACTTGCCACCGATACCGGCCGCCAGCCCCGCGCCAAACATCTTCATATAGGTGTGTTTGCCACTCTTGCGATTGATGGCCACCCCGGCGCCCTGATTGGTATGCAGCATCAGGGAGAACTTGCGCGAATCGAATACTGCGTAGCCATACGCCTTGTCAAACAGCAACTTGGCTGAAGGCTGTTCATTGAACAGGCGCACCAGTGCCGTGTCGGCCATGGTGTTGAGCGCCACCCGCGCCTCTTGCGGGGTTTTGGGCTCCAGCATCTCGTCGAGCTTCTTGTCGGCTACCTTCAGCCACTCCTTGCCGGTGGCGATGCTCTTGTCGGTCCAGACCCCGGCGGTGTTGAACGCCTCTTCACCCCAGGCAGAGATGGAGGCCCAGCTCTTTTTGGAGAAGTCGCTGACGTCCTGCCACACCTCCTTGCCCGTCTCACTCACGGCGGTGCCGAGATCGGCGGCGGCAGCCTTCAGTTTCTCCCAGTCGGCATGGCTGGGTGACACCACCAACGTCAGTGACAGGGCCAGCAACCAGTTACGCTTGTTCATTTTTTCACTCCCGTATTGTCGAGTGTCTGGGTTACCCTGCGATCCCCTACAACAGGCTACCCGGTGAAAACCACTCCCGCATTATCGGAAGGGGAATCCGGTTAAGCAATCATTGAGTCCTGTTTATCCCGCCACAGCCAGAAATAAAAAGGCTGCTCATCAGAGAGGAGCAGCCTTGTTGAACACTGTAAAACCGGACGGGCTTATTCGACCATCATCACCTTGCAGGTGTTGGTACTGCCGACGGTTTCCATCTTGTCACCGTGGGTCAGCAGTACCATGTCACCGCTTTGCAGCAGCCCCTTCTCCTTGAGCACGGCCAGCGCGTCGCGACACACTTCGTAGACCGGCTTGGTCTCGTCACCGTCGAACAGCACAGGGGTCACGCCACGGTAGAGGTTGGTCCAGGCCAGGGTCTTGTTGTGGGGAGACATGGCGAAGATCGGCAGACCGGAGCTGATACGGGACATCAGCAGCGGAGTGGTGCCCGATTCGGTCAGCGCCACGATCGCCTTGACCCCTTCCAGGTGGTTGGCTGCGTACATGGTGGACATGGCAACCGCCTCTTCCACCGAGGTGAAGGTGTAGCTCATGCGGTGATTGGAAACGTTCAGGCTCGGGTGCTTCTCGGCACCGACACAGACGCTCGCCATGGAGGTCACAGTCTCGATGGGGAACTGACCGGCGGCGGTTTCGGCAGAGAGCATCACCGCATCGGTACCATCCAGCACGGCGTTGGCCACGTCCATCACTTCGGCACGGGTCGGCAGCGGCGCGTTGATCATCGACTCCATCATCTGGGTCGCGGTGATCACCACCCGGTTCAGACGACGGGAGAAGCGGATCAGCTTCTTCTGTACGCCAACCAGCTCGGGGTCACCGATCTCGACGCCCAGATCGCCACGGGCGACCATCACGGCATCAGAGCCGAGGATGATATCTTCCATCGCTTCGTCGGTGGCGACAGTCTCGGCGCGCTCAACCTTGGCCACGATCTTGGCATTGGAGCCAGCTTCGCGAGCCAGTTCGCGGGCGTAACGCAGGTCATCACCGCAGCGCGGGAAGGAGACGGCCAGATAATCCACGTTCATCAGCGCGGCTGTCTTGATATCTTCCTTGTCTTTCTCGGTCAGGGCTGGCGCGGAGAGACCGCCCCCTTTCTTGTTGATGCCCTTGTTGTTGGAGAGCGGACCCGCCACTGTCACAGTGGTGTGGATGCGGGTGCCTTCCACGCTCTCGACTTTCAGTTGTACACGGCCATCGTCCAGCAACAGGATGTCACCCGGCACCACATCATTTGGCAGGCTCTTGTAGTCGATGCCGACCTGCTCCTGACAACCTTCACCCTTGCCCAGGGCTGCATCCAGCACGAACTTGTCACCGATGGCCAGATAGATCTTGCCGTCTTTGAAGGTGGATACACGGATTTTCGGGCCTTGCAGGTCACCCATGATGGCAACGTGGCGGCCGAGCTTGGCAGCAATGTCACGCACCTGATTGGCGCGCTGGATATGATCTTCAGGAGTGCCGTGAGAGAAGTTCATCCGCACCATGTCGGCGCCGGCGCGGATAATCCCTTCGAGGATCCCTTCGCGGTCGGTGGCCGGACCAAGTGTGGTTACAATCTTTGTACGTCTAGGCATGAAAGACTCCAATATGAAGTTGAGATAATTTGAGATTCTGCCCCATCAAGCCGATGGCTCGATGCACCCGCTTGCAAACCATCCGGGTGGTTTTTGTTATTAAGTTACAATACCACATCAAGACTACACCAAGGAGGGTGGCATAGACAGTCGGGGGCCAAAGCCCCCGACGATTCAGGAAGAGTGTGGTGTTTCAAAGCGGGATTCGCGCAATCCCTCTTTTACCTTCTTCAGGTTTTCACGAAATTTCATCCCCCGGCGCAGGGTAAATCCGGTTGCCAGCACATCCACCAGCGCCAGCTGCGCGATGCGGGAAGCCATCGGCATGTAGACATCGGTATCTTCCGGCACATCCATGGAGAGCACCAGGTTGCACTCGCGCGCCAGTGGGGAATCCTTGGCGGTCATGCCGATGACGGTGGCGTCGTTCTCGCGCGCCAGCGCGGCGATCTCGACCAGCGCCTTGGTGCGGCCGGTATGGGAGATCAGCACCACCACATCCCCTTCGCTGCTGTTGATGCAGCTCATGCGCATCATGACGATATCGTCAAAGCTCACCACCGGGATATTGAAGCGGAAGAACTTGTTCTGGGCATCGCGGGCAACGGCTGAGGAGGCGCCAAGACCAAAGAAGCTGATCTTCTTGGACTGGGTCAGGATATCGACACAGCGGTTGATGGCCGAGATATCCAGGCTGTTCTTGGCGGCATCCAGACAAGCCATGGTGGATTCGAAGATTTTGGCCGTGTAGGTATCGGGGCCGTCTTCTGCTTCCACATGACGATTGACGTAAGGAGTGCCATTGGCCAAGCTCTGGGCCAGATGGAGTTTGAAATCGGGGAAGCCTTTGGTATCGAGGCGACGGCAAAAACGGTTGACGGTCGGTTCACTGACGTCGGCCATTTTGGCCAGGGCGGCGATGCTGGAGTGGATGGCGGTCTGGGGAGACGCCAGGATCACCTCGGCAACCTTGCGTTCTGATTTACTGAAACTTTCCAGGTTGTTCGTAATTTTATCAAGGGTATTCATCATCACCACCAGACGTTTTTGTAATTTAGCTTCAGTGTCTTTGCACTAAATCTACGGCTAAGCAGGTTTCCAATCAAGCTGATGACTATACAAGACAAGCGGTTATCGCAACTAACGCCTGCCGTACAAAGTATGACTCATCTCTAATTATTTCGTACTTTTCGTTACAAAACGTCACCTCGCTGTGAAACCGCTTACAAATGTTGCAAAGCAACAACACTGTGAGCAGGCGCACGTTTGTATCGATCCGGCGGGTGAGTGAGCCTGAGCTCGGATAGAATGGGCCGTCATAATCCAACAATAATGTCGGGACACCACAGTCGTCCCCATCCTGTAACGAAGGAGTTGTTATGCAGCATACCCATGCGCTGGTCGGCGATGTCGGCGGTACCAATGCACGTCTGGCCCTGTGTGAGCTGGCCACCGGTACTATCTCTCAGGCAAAGACCTACTCAGGTCTGGCCCATCCCAGCCTTGAAGCCGTGGTTCGCCTCTATCTGGAGGAACACAAGGTCGAGGTGGCTGAAGCCTGCATCGCCATCGCCTGCCCCATCAATGGTGACTGGGTCGCCATGACCAACCACAGCTGGGAGTTCTCCATCAGCGAGATGCAGAGCAATCTCGGGCTGGCGCGCCTGCAAGTAATCAACGACTTTACCGCGGTCTCGATGGCGGTACCGGTATTGGCCGAATCGGATCGCATCCAGCTGGGCGGCGCCGCACCGGTGGCTGGCAAACCCATCGCCATCTATGGAGCGGGCACCGGCCTTGGGGTTGCGCATCTGGTCAAGGCGGGCGATCAGTGGTTGAGCCTGCCGGGCGAAGGGGGTCATGTGGATTTTGCCGCCAACACCGAAGAGGAAGATGCGGTGCTGCAGGTGATGCGTGGCGAACTGGGCCATGTCTCGGCCGAGCGTTTCTTATCCGGCCCGGGCCTGGTCAATCTCTATCGCGGGCTGGTGAAATCCGATGGTCGTGATCCGGAGCCGTTCGCTCCCAAAGACATCACCGAACGTGCGCTGGCGGGCGAGTGTCTGGATTGCCGTCGCACCCTGAGCCTGTTCTGCGTGCTGATGGGCCGCTTTGCCGGCAACCTGGCGCTCAATATGGGCACCTTTGGCGGCGTCTATATCGCAGGTGGGATAGTGCCGCGCTTCCAGGAGTTCTTCACCAGTTCCGGTTTCCGGGTTGCCTTTGAAGACAAGGGCCGTTTCAAATCCTACCTCAAGGATATTCCGGTATTCCTGATCACCCATGAAGGGCCTGGCCTGCTCGGTGCTGGCGCTTACCTGCGCCAGTCGATGGGGATTACCATCTGATTGGAAAGTGGAGTGAAGCTGGAACATCCGTGGTTCAGCATCGATTCAGTGTGGATGGCATATAGTAGCAGCACGTAACCAAGAGGGCCGCACTTCACAAGGAGTGGAAAGCGACTCTCATCCGCTGGATACGTTTGTCACCTGACAAGCCTGAACTGTTTCAACCGGCCTTCTGGCCGGTTTTTTTTATCTCTGAGATCGGACACTACTGGGCCAGCGCCTTCAACTGTGTCTTGTCGGGCGGGTTGTTCCAGTCGATGGGGCCATGGGTAAAGCGGTACTGCAACCGTGGCAAGCTGGTCTCCAGCCACTCTTCCCTAAAGTAGGCATACCCCTGATTCCAATCAGGATCATTGGCCCAACCGGTTTGCAGGAAGTAGAGGCGAGTGCCCTGCCCTTCCGGCACAAAGCGCAGACAAACCTGAGTCTTCTGCTGACGAATATGGGGCAGACTGGGCGGAAAATTCCAGCTAAAGCTGAGCAGATCATAGGGCATGACGGCCATGACCCTGCACCCTTCACTCCCCCGTTCACCCAGTGGAGCATCAGGCCTGAAGTAGATTTCGAAGGGGCCATTCGGTTCGGCGACCATCAAACACTCGGGAGCCAGAAAACTGCGCAGACCACTCTCTGTCGTCCAGGCGTGCCACACGTCATCGATATGAGCCGGAACAAAAATGTTGCCTTCAATCTGTTTATTGTCCATAAATCAACAATCCTCACGCCATCCATACAGGGGACTTCGGCAGTATAGCCCCATGACAAATGTAATGGACAGCCCTTAATCACACCCTTGTCATTTGCCCCAGATAACCTTGCCAGCGCGCAACAGGGAACAGTGACCGCCCTTGGGAGAGCATGATGATCAGGCGCATGGAAGAACGTGATATCACCCCGCTGGCCAAGCTGTTTTTACAAGGCCGCAGACAAACCTTTCACTGGGTAGACCCCTCCCTGTTTCACCTGGATGACTTTATCGAGCAGACCCGGGGAGAAGAGATATGGGTGGCAGAGCGAGGGGGGACTGTCTGTGGATTTATCGCCGTATGGCAACCCGAGCACTTTGTGCATCATTTGTACGTTGCGAGCGACTGGCATGGTCAGGGGATTGGGCGAGCGCTGCTCGAACATGGTCTGGCTGATAGTCCCTGCAAGGCATCACTCAAGGTGGCAACCCGCAATACGGCGGCCGTGGCCTTCTATCATCGGCTTGGCTGGCAGCATGGCAACGAGACCGGGTATTGCGAGATCACAGGCCCCTGGTGCAAGCTGTGTCGTGAGTAGACAACCGCACTCCAGACTGTCATACATGGTCTCGGAAAGGGAAAATATCGATCCGGGATTGCATGGCAGAAAATGAGAACACCACGACCACCCGTTGCGCGCGTGATCGCGACCACCGCTCGCACCGAGGATCCCCCCAGGGCGTACGTGCTCTCTAGACTCGAAACAGCTTGAGGAGGGTATCGAGCTGACCGGAGAGCTGGCGCAAATCGCTGCTGGCTTCAGCCACTTGCACCACCCTGGCCGCGCTCTCGCTATTAAGGGTGGCAATCCGGTTCACGCTATGGCTCACCGCCTCCGCTACAGAATGTTGCTCTTCCGAGGCTTGGGCAATATACATGTTCATCTCGCGGATCAAACTGACCTGGTTTTTTATCTTCTCCACCGATATCTGTACATCAGCTGCTTCGGCTCCCGCACGAGAGGCCTGCTCCTGGCTCAGCAGCATCCCGGCACCAACATTCTGGGTCGCTTGTTGCAGCCGTTTGATGCTGGCACTGATCTCTTCGGTCGACTGACGGGTACGACCTGACAAGGTTCGCACTTCATCGGCCACCACCGCAAAACCGCGCCCCTGATCCCCAGCCCTCGCAGCCTCGATGGCGGCATTGAGCGCCAGCAGATTGGTCTGCTCGGCAATACCATTGATCACTTCGATAATATTGCCAATGCTGCTACTCTCGGTAGAAAGGGAACGCATCAGCCCCGCCACCCGTTCCACCTCTCCCACCAGCTGGCGAATCGCCTGATTGGCATGACCGGCCAGATTGTAGCCCTGCTCGACATAAAGGTTGGCCTCATCGGTCGCCGTAGCAGTCTTCACTGCATTACCTGCCACCTCCTGTACCGCCTGACTCATCTCGGTAATGGCAGTCGCGACCTGATCCAGTTCCTGTTGCTGGGCATCACTGGCGCCCCGAGTATCCGCCGCAAGGGTGTCACAACGTTCGGCGGTCTGCAGCACGCCGGCAGAGAGCTCGTTGATCTCCGCCACCATCTCCTGCAACTTGGCAATAAAGTGGTTGATGTTGGTGGCCAACGCGCCCATCTCATCCTGACGGCTAATCTTCAGACGCCGGGTCAGATCCCCCTCTCCTTTGGCCAGATCGAACACCGCCTGATTCATCTGATGAAGTGGTCTCAGCACATTGCGATGAATCAGCACCATCAGCAGCGCAATGATGCAGAGATCGAGCACAAGGATCTGCCAGACGGTAGTGATCAACTGCTGGCGCAGTTGGGCCTGAATGGCAGCATCACTGGTTTGCACCAGCAATCGGGCCACGGTGTTTTTCTGGCCGCTGTCGTCATAGACCAGGTCATATCCCCCATAGGCAGCGGTATCGGCAGGCATGGCTGTCACAGGGGCAATGCTCCCCGCCGAGTCACGGGCAAACCCGGCCACCAGCTTGTCCTTGTTGACCACCAGCAAAGCACTCAGGATATCGGCCGCCAGCTCGGACTTGAGCGATGCCTCGATGAAGGCCGATTCATAATTCCACAGCGGGCCGGGCAGGGAGAGCTGTAGCCGGCCGATGGCCTGCTCGACCAGCGCACTCTGTTTGCTGTAGCTCTCCGCCCTGACCGCGTTGTAGTTGTAAGCGCCAAACAACACCAGTAGCAGACTCACCGACAGGGAGGTCAACACGGCAATCCTGAACGTCAGACTTTTCCAATCCATGGTTTCCTCCCGGTTTTACGGCAGCCGGCACAGTGCCATTCAGCGGCACTTGCTATTGGTACTGTTACTGGTACTTGGCATTGATCTTGTCGATGGTGCCATCCGCCTTCATGGCAGCGAGGATCTCGTTGAGCTTGGTGATGAGCTCATCGGGCGTATCCTTGTTAAACGCCAAGCTCATCTGGGTTTCCTTGAACACGAAGACCGGCTTTGGTGAAGCTACTTTCTCCTTGCTGGCCAGATAAGGCGCCAGATACTGGCCGGTTGCCCAAAGATCGATGCGGCCCGCCTCCAGTTTTTTCACGTTGGCGGTATCGTTGGCAGCCAGCTGCAACTTGGCAAATCCCTGTGCCTTGAGATACTCGGCGGCCGCATCGCCGTTATAGCCACCCACCGAATACTGCTTGGCATCTTCCAGCGACTTGACCGTGATATTGGCGGTCGAACTGGAGAAAAACACCCAGTTGTTATTGACCAGCGGCCCTACCCACTTGAACAGTGCTTCCCGCTCCGGAGTGCGGGTCGTGGAGTAGAGGGCGGTATTGGGGGTGCCGAGGGTATCTTCGTACGCCCGTTTCCAGGGCATCAGGGTCAGCTTGTATTCGACCCCGGCACGCTTGAACAGCTCTTCGACCACCTCGGTCGACAGCCCGACAATCTTGCCCCCCTCCCCCTGCATGTTGAATGGCGGGTAATCCTCGGTCATCACGTTCAGTGGCGCAGCCTGAACCGCGCTTATCGCCATCATGGAAGAGACTGAAAAAATTGCACTTTTCCACAGCAGTTGATAGTTCATTGCAACCTCGCTTTGCTTGCCATTCATCCCTGAACATCCGCCGTTACCGATGGCGGTGCACGTCTGACCCGCTGGGGTCATGCCGGCTTTCACGGCTCGCCGCCCACCCATGTGCAGCAGCAAACAGATCCGGATTTTGCCTGTGCGCAACGAAACGCAACCGGCGAGGGAGGCTCACAACAAATCGAGGTGGAAACATGCTAGGGCAGCATAAGGGGAGTGCGGAGTGGGGCGGATAAGCCTCTGCCATACAACAGCGCCGTGGCAAAGAAAAAGCGCATCGTTTTACGACAGAGGTCTGGGAGAGAAATGATAGAAAACGCCAACATCCATTTTCCCATACTGCTCGAGGAGACCTCAGAGCCAAACCTGTCCTTTAGCTAAGGTCACGAAAAGAGATACGTCAAATGAGAATGCTAACCCCCTCATCTGCTTCCAGATTAGATTCCAGATAAGCACCGCCGAGCCACAAAGTGGCGCGAGATACCCGAAAAACAGAAGGCCACCGCGAGGTGGCCTTCTCCAAATCAACAATAAACGTCTGGTGAAACTCAGTCCTTGGCCGCGTCCATCACACCCTCTTCGGAGTGCGCAGGCAGGATCAGGTTGAGCAGGATGGCGGCAACAGAGGCCAGGCCAACACCGGCCAGCGCGAAGTCGCCAATCTTCATCTCCAGCGCACCGACACCGACGGTCAGAGTCACGGCGACGATGGCGATATTGCGTGACAGTCCCAGATCCACCTTGGATTCCACCAGCGTCTTGAGACCGATGGCAGCGATGGATCCGAACAGCAGCAGCATGATACCGCCCATCACCGGCATGGGGATGGAGGTAAGCAGCGCATTGAACTTGCCGAAGAAGGCCAGAATGATGGCAAACACCGCAGCCCATGTCATGGTGACCGGATTGAAGTTGCGAGTGATCATCACGGCACCGGTCACTTCGGCGTAGGTGGTCACGGGTGGGCCACCGATGAAACCGGCGAAGCAGACGCCGATGCCGTCACCGGCCAGCGTACGGTGCAAACCCGGATCCTTGGTGTAATCCTTGCCAGTCACGCCACCAATCGCCAACACGCCACCGATATGCTCGATACAGGGGGCGATGGCTACCGGCAACATGAACAACGCAGCAGCCCAGTTGATCTCCGGGGTTTCGAAGTGGGGCAGCGCCAGCCAGGGGGCGTTCACCATGCCATCGAAACTCACCTGGCCCATGAAGACCGCCGAGAAATAACCGGCAATCACGCCGCACAGGATGGGGATCAGCTTGATCCACCCCTTGCAGAACACTGCTGCAATCAGGGTGACCGCCAGCGAGATACCGGCCAGTGTCAGCGCAGTTCCCGCAGGAACCACCTGCTCACTACCGGCGCGGCCCATCGCCATGTTGCAGGCAACCTGCGCCACAGAAAGACCGATCACCATGATCACCGGGCCAATCACCACCGGAGGCAGCAATTTGTGCACAAAGCCCATCCCTTTTGCCCGGATCAGCGCAGCCAGAATGAAATACATGAAACCGGCGGCAAACAGGCCAAACATGGTGGATGGCAATCCCCAGGTCTGGGTGGCGTAGATGATGGGGGCGATGAAGGCAAAGCTGGAACCGAGGAAAATCGGGACCTGGCGGCGGGTGCAGAGCTGGAACAACAGGGTGCCCACACCGGCGCCAAGCAGGGCCATGGAGGGGTTCAGTCCGGTGAGCAGGGGCACCAGAACCATGGCACCGAAGGCGACAAACAGGATTTGCAGCCCGGCGACACTTTGCTTGACTAAGGAAAACATGGATGTCCTTAATTTTTTGATAACTGACGGGGATATTTATCACTTTTCAGTTATCACAAGACTTTTCCAAGGCACGAAATGAACACAAATACGTCACTTGTTGCCTTTTACTGCTTGGGAAGGGCATGAAACTGGCTTTTTAGGCGGGATTCGTTGCTACAAGCATCGAGTATGTGATTTTACGCATTATTGTGACGAACGCCAATCGTTTTTCCATCATGTTTATTGTGTTCATGGTCAAAAATGCCGCCGCCAGGGGCGCGCTCTATAATGGATCCTGTGAATCAAGATGGACAAGGAGTCCCCATGTCACAGCCCCCATTCAAGGCCAGCCAGCGCAGATTGCTTATTGGCTCGGCCATCGCACTCGCCCTGTTTGCGAACCCGTTCAGTTATGATTTCGCCCAAAATGAGTGGCAAATGAATCAGGCCTATGCCAAGTCCTGCTTTATCGCCGGCACTCGCATCACGATGGCCGATGGTTCCACCCGCCCCATAGAGACGCTCCGGGTCGGTGAACAGGTGCTGGATCAGCACGGCGGCAGTAACCGGATCCTGGCGGTCGAACGGGTCATACTGGGCAAGCGCAGACTCTACGGGATCAATGATCTGCCCCCGTTCTTTACCGCTGAGCACCCTCTGCTGACCACTCGGGGCTGGGCAGCTATCTCACCGGCCATGACCCGAACCGAAAACCCGCAACTGGCGGTAGTGCCGCTATTTACCGGCATGCAGATAATGTGTCGCTCGGCACCTGTCATGGTGACGGGCAATCTGGCCCTGCAACCCCAGCCGGAATTACTGCTGGTTGAGTCACTCTGCTGGATCGAGGCATCTCCCACTACCGCACTCTTCAATCTGCTGCTCGATGGCAGCCACAGCTACATCGCCAATGAGCTGATCGTTCACAACAAAGATGGCGATGGTGGCAGTGGGGGCAGCAGTGGTGGAGGCAGCAACAGCGGCGGAGGCAGCAACAGCGGCGGAGGCAGCAACAGCGGCGGAGGCAGCAACAGCGGCGGAGGCAGCAACAGCGGCGGAGG